>CAYNIH010000006.1:1031-26085 GCA_964397115.1 uncultured Roseivirgaceae bacterium
CACCCTGGCTCAGTTAAAAGCAGCCGAATTAACCTTCGGACGTGAACAGGAGCGGTATAACCTGGGTATTACCGATATCGTTTCGCTTACCCAGGCCAACCAGAATTACACCCGTGCGCAGGCTGATTATGCGAGCGCTAAATATACCCTGCTGTTTCAGAGAATCTTAATAAACTATGCAACCGGAACGCTTAGGTTCGAAGACGTTCCATAAACCGGATTTTAAGCCCGTTTGCCCGGCCAACCAAATTTTAGCCGACCTTCGTTATTCTGCTTAAAATCAGTAGCTTTGCAGCCCCGTCCGGGTGGGCGGGCTGCCGGTTGGTTCTGGCAGTATGTTAAACCACAATAAAAGTGCGGCAGGCTGGCCCGGCCCCCGCACGTATGCAGGGCAATTTATTTTTTATGGCAAAAGAAAAAGAAAAAAAGAAGGCAACCCCTGAAGAGGCATTGGTTGAAGAGTTAAAGGCAACCAAGAAAAAAGCCAAGGCCATAACCGAGCTGGATGAGATCGATCCGCTGGAAGAAGCCAAAGCGATGAAAAAAGAAACCGAGGAAATTGACACCGAAGCGATTCCGGTAACCGAACTCAAAAAAGGGTTGCGCACACAACTCACTCCTGGCGAGTTTGACTGGGATGCCTTTCAGCGCAAAGGTTTTGGCGAAGGCTACTCTTCCAAGGATCGGGAGGAAATGGAAAAACTTTATTCCGGAACCGTAACTACGGTAAACCGTGGCGAAGTAGTAACGGGCACCGTGGTGGGCATTAACGACCGGGATGTCATCCTGAACATTGGTTTTAAATCGGATGGCCTGGTGCCCCTTGCCGAATTTAAAGATCAACCCGATTTGAAAATTGGCGACCAGGTTGAAATCTTTATCGAAGAGCGCGAAGATAAAATGGGCCAGCTTGTTCTCAGCCGCAGAAAAGCCAAATTGGTTAAGGGCTGGGAGCGCATACAAAAGGCACTGGATGAAGACCTGGTAATTGAAGGGTTTGTCAAGCGCAGAACAAAAGGCGGACTGATAGTTGACGTGTATGGTATTGAGGCCTTCCTGCCGGGATCACAGATTGACGTGAAACCTATCCGTGATTTCGATATCTATGTAAACAAAGCCATGGAAGTGAAGGTGGTGAAGATCAACTACACCAACGATAACGTGGTGGTGTCGCACAAGGTGCTGATTGAAAAAGACCTTGAAGAGCAAAAGGTGGCCATCCTCAGCAACCTGGAGAAAGGCCAGGTGCTTGAAGGAACCATTAAGAACATGACCAACTTCGGGGTATTTATTGACCTTGGAGGTGTTGATGGCTTGCTGCACATCACCGATATTTCATGGGGCCGCATTAACCACCCTGAGGAAATACTGAAACTTGATCAGGTGGTTAAAGTAGTTGTGCTCGACTTTGATGAGGAAAAGAAGCGAATCAGCCTGGGCATGAAACAGCTTACTCCCCATCCATGGGACTCACTTCCTGCCGATGTCCAGGTTGGATCGAAGGTTAAAGGACGCATTGTTAACGTTGCCGACTATGGTGCGTTCCTGGAACTGCAACCCGGTGTTGAAGGCCTCATCCACGTAAGTGAAATGAGTTGGTCACAGCACCTGAGAAACCCGCAGGATTTTATGAAGGTAGGCGATGAGGTTGAAGCTGTGGTGCTTACCATCGACCGCGAAGAGCGCAAAATGTCGCTGGGCATTAAACAACTTAGCGAAGACCCGTGGACGCGCCAGGACGTACTGTCAAAGTATGATGTAGGCACACGCCACGAGGGTATTGTTCGTAACCTCACCAATTTTGGTCTCTTCATCGAATTAGAAGAAGGAATTGACGGCCTGGTGCACGTTTCGGACCTGAGCTGGACAAAGAAAATTAAGCACCCATCGGAGTTCATTAAAGTAGGAGAAAAGATGCAGGTGGTTGTTCTGGAGTTGGATGCTGCCAACCGCAGGCTTGCCCTCAGCCATAAGCACCTCGAAGAGAATCCCTGGGATACGTTCGAGACCATTTTTACAGTGGGCTCGGTGCACAAGTGTACCATCATCAGTAAAAACGACAAGGGGGCCGTGCTCGAGTTACCCTACGGTATCGAAGGCTTCTGCGCTCTGAAGAACCTGGTGAAAGAAGATGGCTCCAAAGCCGAAATTGGCGATTCACTTGATTTCAAAGTGCTTGAATTCTCGAAAGACGATCGCAGGATTGTATTGTCGCACAAGGCCATTTATTCGGCTGCCGAAGAAGACAAGGCCTCTGCGAAGAAGAGCGCAACCAAACCGGCATCGAAAGGCAAAACGATTGACAAGATTAACCAGGAAGTTGAGAGGTCAACCCTGGGCGATTTGGAAGCGTTAAGCGCCCTGAAAGACAAAATGAATGCACCGAAGGGTGGAGATAAGGCTGAATAAGCTCTTTGAAACGCATTCAAAGGTGGCTTCGGCCACCTTTTTTTTGGTTCACCATTGAATTTTATAGTTTTGCTAGCCTCTTGGAGTCTCGCAGCCGCTGGCAGTTGGCTAACGAGATAAAAAGGGATGTATTAAGTTAGGGTCTCGTGGCCGAGTGGCTAGGCTGAGCTCTGCAAAAGCTCCTACAGCGGTTCGAATCCGCTCGAGACCTCAATCAGAGTTGATAACGTACAGCTACTGATTTGTTTTTTGGATTTAGTATAACGATAACGGACTTGATCGATGCGACAGGTACCCGAGAGCATTCTGGCAGCTTACATTAACGCATGCTGCACCAGCCGGGTATGGGCATTGGTTACCAACCCACGGCTGCAATGAACAATCTTCTTGACTTTTCAAAAAGCAAACAAGCGGGTATCCCGATATCAATGGTTACCTGCTACGATTACTGGTCGGCCCGGATAATCAGTGAAACTCCGGTTGATGCTGTACTAGTTGGCGACAGCGCCTCAATGGTAATGCACGGGTTTTCGTCAACCGTTTATGCCGAGGTAGAGATGATGGCCTATCACACCGCGGCCGTGCACCGTGGCTTGGGCGGAAAATTTCTGATTGCCGACCTTCCTTTTCTGGCACATCGCAAGGGTACACGTTACCTGATGGATAGCATTGACAAACTAATGAAGGCAGGAGCCCAGGCGGTGAAAATTGAAGGTGCTGACGGAATACTCGATACCATCGAGTTTGTGGTTAAGTCGGGCATACCGGTAATGGGGCACCTTGGCCTTACCCCCCAATCGCATCATCAACTTGGCGGGTTCAGGCTGCAGGGCGCTGAAGAAACATCGGCACGGAACATTCAGTCATTCTCTAAAAAACTTGAAGAGGCCGGAGTATTTGCGCTTGTACTCGAAATGGTGCCCTCCGCGCTTGCTGCCCGGATTACTGAAAGCCTGTCTGTTCCCACTATCGGCATTGGCGCGGGCCCTCACACCAGCGGACAAGTGCTGGTTCTGCAGGATTTGTTGGGCCTTACAAAAGATTTTGAACCTAAGTTTCTTAAAAAATACCTTGAAGGCTTCGGACTGTTAAAAGGAGCGCTTGAGGAATTTGATAAGGATGTAAAAAATAAACGTTTCCCCGACAACCGGCACAGCTACTGATGACAACCGTAATCCGATCAGTTACCGAGTGGCAGGCCGTGCGAAGCCGCCTTCAGCCGGATGCTGCCCTTGGCTTTGTTCCTACTATGGGTGCGCTGCACGAGGGACATGCCAGTTTAATCAACCGCTCTCTAAAGGAAAACCATCAAACAGTGGTGAGTCTTTTTGTTAATCCCACACAGTTTAATAACCCCGATGATTTCAGGCGGTACCCCCGAACTGAAGCGGAGGACCTTGGCATGCTGGAGAAGTTACAGGCGGATTTCGTATTTATCCCAGATTACCCTTCCCTTTATCCGGATGACTATTCCTATAAAATTACCGAACACAACCTTAGCCTGGTGATGGAGGGCACCGGCCGCCCCGGTCATTTTAATGGCGTATTGACCGTGGTCATGAAACTGCTTAACCTGGTACGCCCTAAGCGGGCGTATTTTGGTGAGAAAGATTACCAGCAGTTTTTGCTGATAAAGAAAATGGCCGCTGCTTTTTTTATGGATGTAGAAATTATTTCCTGCCCCACTGTTCGCCATACCGATGGGCTGGCCATGAGTTCGCGCAATGTTTTGTTAAGCAAAAGCGACCGAGAACGCGCCCCATTATTTGCCCGCTTGCTGAAATCGGGTAAAACAACTGAGCAGATTAAAGCGGAGTTAAATCAATCGGGGTTCACGGTTGACTACATTACCGATTTTGAAGGCAGGCGTTATGGGGCGGTGTACCTGGGCGGAATAAGGTTGATTGATAACGTTGAACGTAATGCATAAGAACCCATGATACTCTGTTTAGATGCAGGCAACACCACCATACACGGAGGTGTTTTTAACGGAAACGAACTGATTACCCAGTTCCGCAAGATGTCGAAACAACAATTTTCAGCCGATGAGGCCGGCTTGTTTTTTAAGGCCGTCCTCACCGAAAATAAAATAGATGTAAGGAAGATAACCGGCATAGCCGTTTGCAGCGTGGTCCCTTCCATCAATCATTCCTTGCGCGGGGCCTGCCAGAAATACCTTGGTGCCGATCCGTTTTTTCTGAAACCGGGTGTAAAAACCGGATTGAAAATAAAATACCGTAACCCGCTGGAGGTAGGGGCCGATCGCATTGCCAACGCCATAGCCGCCCAGCATCGCCACCCCGACCGGAACCTGATAGTCATCGATTTCGGCACGGCTACCACCTTTTGTGTGATTAGTAAAGTAAGGGAATACCTTGGTGGGATAATACTTCCCGGCCTTAAAATATCCATGGAAGCCCTGGAGAGAGAAACAGCCCAGTTGCCTACTGTGGAGATTACCGAGGTAGAATCGGTGATCGGGAAGTCCACCGTTGAAAGCATCCAGTCGGGATTATACCATGGGCAGGCCGGCATGGTGCGCGAGCTGATACGCGGAATTACCCGGGAAGCGTTTACCGATGAAATGCCTGTGGTGATTGGAACGGGAGGATTTTCGCGGCTGTTTGAAAACGCACAACTTTTTGATGCTATCGTGCCCACCCTGGTATTGGAGGGTTTGAAAATTGCTTTTGAACTGAATAAAAACGATAAATGATGTATCGAACGCTGTTGAAATCAAAAATTCACCGGGCAGTAGTTACGGGCTCGGATCTGAACTACGAGGGCTCCATTGCCATTGACACGCAACTCTGGCATCCGGCTGATCTGGTTGAATTTGAGCGGGTGGATATCTACAATATTAACACCGGGGCCCGTTTTTCAACGTATGTAATTCCTGGGCAGCCGGGTGAAATCAGTTTGAACGGAGCGGCAGCGCGGATGGTGCAACCCGGTGACCTGATCATTATTGCCAGTTACGTTCAGCTTACCAGCGAGGAGGTAAAAAACCACCGGCCCTCCGTTGTATTTGTTGACGGCAAAAACCGGATTATTCCTTCGGTGGAACCTGCATTATAAAACGCTAATTTACCACCTACCATTACACCTATTTGCGTAACGTGGGCAAGCATCCGCCCATGTTCAGGATAGTTAACAGGATTGCTATTTTTACCCGCATGTAGGTTGTTTCCGGCTACCATAATTATTGAGGTTATATCCAGATAAGGCTGCTTGTCAGTTTCTTTCAATAAGAAAGAAAAGGGGGATCTTAGCGGCTCCGGAAAGGATTTGGCTAACCATTTCACCCAGTGCCGGCCCATGCTTGAAACCATGGCCGGAACCTCCACCTAAAAACCAAACGTTGCTGAACTCCGGATGCTGATCAAAAAGAAAATTGCCATCGGGTGAGTTTTCGTACGGGCACACACGGCTCTCTACCAGTGGAGCTTCTTTTAATTCCGGAAACCGGTGTGCGATGAATTGCCGGGCATGCTGCAGTACCTGCTGGTCGGCTATACGATCGCCTGTTGTCGGGTCGAAGGCCGGCCCCCGTTTATCTACCCCGATTTTGAAACCACGGAAATTGTTGCCGGGTATGCCGTAATAAAAATCTTTTCCATCCACATCAACCCATACCGGCATCTTGTCAAATTGTTCGGCTTTGGCGGGCGGCACCCCGAAGTAATACACCTCCTGGCGTGAACAGGTGATTATCTTTCCCAGCACATCTGGAAATAATTTTCCAAGCCACGATCCGCAGGCAAATAAAAACAGGTCGGCTTTAAGTGTATTGCCATTGGAAAGTTTTATATCCGTAAGCCGGGCAGTTTTGAATGATCCCGGAGTAGCCATAGCCTGTACGTAAATGCCTCCCTCTTCACCAAAGGCCTTATGAACGGCCTGGCAGGCCTCGCGTGCGCGCAGGCATCCGCCATACGGATCGAAGAAAACGTGGTGTAAATCGCTGGAGTGGATGGCCGGATACCTTTGGCTTACCTCTGCCGGCAGCCATTTTTCATACTCCATGCCGTGCGCTTTTGCAAAGGGTATGCTCTCGTCTATCAGCGGGTTTTCCTTACCATAACAAAACCAGATTACCCCTTTGTTTTGAAAGAGTTTTTTCTTCCAGCGCGCTTCATGTTCTTTCCAGAGTTGCAGCGCGCGGACATTCAGGTTGAAATAGAATTGATTATTTCCGTATGTCGAGCGGATCACACGCGTTTCATCGCCCGAACTGGAGCGCGAATTGCCCGGGCCCCAGGCATCGACCAGGGTAACCTTATAGCCGGTACGGAGCAGGTATAAAGCCGACCACCCGCCAAAGGCTCCGGCACCCACTACCACAATATGGCTGCCGGCTTTCAGCGGTTCTGCCGCTTTTCCTTCGCTCTTGTTTAGGGCTGGTGCAAACGTATTACTGCTCATTGAATGGGTTTATTTCCAGGCTGCCGGGTCGAAACGCCAGGCTTTAAGGGACACCAGCTGGTCGTTGGTAATGTAGCCCGTATTAACTGCAACGGTAAGCAGGTGGTTAAAATCGCTGAGGCTTACCAGCGATACCTTCGCATTGTGAAAATTACGTTGGGCACTATCAAACCCATACGTAAAAATGGAGGCCATACCCAGTACCTCGGCTCCCGCTTTGCGCAAGGCTTCAACTGCTTTTAGTGAGCTGCCTCCTGTGGAGATAAGGTCTTCAATAACCACCACTTTTTGTTTTGCCGTAATCCTTCCTTCGATGAGGTTTTCCAGGCCGTGATCTTTTGGCGATGACCGTACATAGGCGAATGGCAGGCCCATGGCATCCGCCACCAGTGCTCCCTGCGGTATTCCGGCAGTGGCCACTCCCGCAATGGCTTCTGCTTCCGGATAATGCTCCCGGATAACGTTTACCAGGCATTCTTTCATAACTGTTCGCACGGCCGGATAGGAAAGCGATACCCGGTTATCGCAATAGATGGGAGATTTTATTCCGGATGCCCAGGTAAAAGGCTTTTCGGTGTTCAGTTTAATGGCCTCAATTTTTAGCAAATGGGATGCAATAACGGAAGCGGTATCGTGCTGTACTTGATGTATAGGCATAGGTGTTATTTAAAACCCGAAAATCTGTGAAAGCAATGGTTTTCCCAACACGCAGGCCAAAAAACTTGAACCGCTATTTGCCCGCATGGAAAATATTTATTCTTTTGCACGTATGGACTTTGGTAATACAATGCCGGAATGATTCTATTCGTCAACGACATACCCGTAAGGATTTATAAGGTTGATGAAACTCCCTATGCCGGTCATTTTACCCACAGCATTGACGCCTCCAAAGAGCTGATCACGCAAGCCAAACTTGTTCATCATGTTTGGGTTAAGAATGTTAAGGAAGCAGAACTTGATTTGCTGTTTACCTTCCTGAATTCAAAAGTGCCATTTGGTTTGTTGTCGCTGCACATATCGGCAACAGACTACACCCGGGTGAAAACTTACCTGAGGAACAAGTTCAGCATCATCAAGGCTGCGGGTGGCCTGGTTAGAAAAAAAGATAAATTCCTGATGATTTACCGGATGAAAAAATGGGATTTACCCAAGGGTAAGAAGGAAAAAAACGAGAAATATAAACAGACGGCTGTACGTGAAGTAGAAGAAGAGTGCAACATCAGCGTAAAGGTTGGTGCAAAAATATGCACCACCTGGCACACCTATACCATGAACCGTAAAGCCATGTTAAAAAAAACACGGTGGTATGTGATGGATCTGGTTGATGACTCGAAAATGAGACCCGCAGGCCAGGAAGATATTGAAGAAATCCGGTGGATGAACCCTAAAGAAGTTTATCATGCTTTAGAACACTCCTATAAATCCATCCGGTATGTGTTCGAGCGGTATTACGAACTGGCCGAACTAAAAGCTGTTTAGAGCTTGTAAGGTAAAAATCCCGAAATATCGCCACCGTATTTGTGTACTTCCCGAATGATGGAGGAGCTAATCCAGGCAAACTCGGGGGAAGTTATCAGGAATACCGATTCGAGTTCATGGAAGAGCTGCCGGTTAATCTGCGATATGCTGTTTTCATACTCAAAATCCGTTGTATTGCGGAGTCCGCGGAGTAGGAACTTCGCCTTGTGCTTTCGTGCAAATTCGGCAGTTAGTTCGGCATAGGTAACCACACTAATAGCAGGGTATCGGGCAAACGTGTGCTTAATTTGACTGACCATCAGGTTTACCTCAAAATACCGAACGCTTTTTCCGCTGTTATACCCGATGGCAATGATGATCTCATCAAATAGTTTAAGCCCGCGAAGCACAATATCTTCATGGCCTTTGGTAAACGGGTCAAACGATCCGGGAAACAGGGCAATGCGTTTCATGTGTGGAGATTCTTGCGTAATAAAGGTCAGCAAATCGTACGGTAATATCAACCCTGCCGGCAAAGGTGAATCCCGTATAAATCCAGAAAATGCTGGTCCTGAATTTCATCGAACAAATAGCCAAAGTTGAGAAAATCGGGCCGGCTGCCATAGGTTACGTTATTGATGTATTTATAAAACTCATGGTAGTGGGGAGAGTTTTTGCCAATATATCCCCACATTATCACCTGGCTGGTTTTCTGGTCCATCCTCAGCAACCTCATTACCAGGATAATGTACTTTACGTAATCGGAAAAATTCTGAATTGCAAATTGATTATAGTATTGCAGCATGCCGTTTTCAATGGCAAGAATGTGTAGCTTAAACCGGTCAACATAAATGTAAAGCGGGTTATCTTTTCTGTACTTGGCGTACCACAGCGTTGCTTCAATCAGCGGACCTGACTGGTGGGTGTAAACCGGGGGATTGTTGGCATAGACGTTGTCGAGCCATTCTTTCAGGTTTTTGGGTATTGCAAATACAGTTACCGCCTGGCTTTGGCTAAGCACGGAATACACCAACTGTTCTTTTTGCAGGTCTAACCTGGCATTGAAGCGCAGGTAATCAGCAAGGGCAGAATCAACGAATAAGGCCTTGGGCACCTGCACGAATTTTTGATTTTTAATGCTGATGGTAATGGATTTCCAAAAGCCGGCTTTGAGCAAGGCATGGTTATCAAAAAGGCTGTCGAGGGCGGCCAGGTGTTCGGCACCCGAACCCACCGAGGGCAGTACATAATCTTCCAGGTAAAGTACCCGGTTGTCCGAATGGTCAACGATAAGGGTTTGGAAATCGCGGGTGCCGATATTGATCAGAAGGTGGCACTGATGAATGTTTTCTTCATCAAAACGCTCATCCTTTACTTTCTTTATCAGCTTATATTGAACAACGCTGGTTTGCAAGTTACTCCCAGTTTCCGGCTGTGGTTACGTCCGTTCTTGATCCGAACCGCAACGGCTTCCGGTTTTTAGCCTCGTTGCTTTCTTTCCTGTCGGGGTTAATCGGTGCCGGATCTTTTACTTCAATGACCCAAACTTTTATTCCGTTGCGATCGATGGTGGAGGTGAAAATATCGAATGTCTTATCCGAGCCGGGTACTTTGGCGAGGTTTTTAATATCTACGTTGGGGTTCAACTGGTAATCCCAGAAGGTAATCAGGTTTTGACCTTTCGTTATCCGGTCACCTGATTTTATGGGAGCCAGGCTGGAAACGGTACCTTTATCGAGAAAGGAATATTCCTCAACCCGGTCGCTTCCGTCTTTTCGCATCGAGTAAGATTTCTTTTCTTTAACAACAAAATCGCCCACATTGACAGCATATCCCATAAACGTTCCGTTGTCAGCGGCATTTACCGAGTAGGTTTTTTTGAAGATTTTATCTTTAGCTGAAATAAAACCAAGTGTATCAATAAACACTTTAACACAATCTACCCCATAGCTGGCTTCTCTTATCACTTCCCTGCGCTGCAGGATGGGAACTTCGGCTGTTTCAATGAAAGCAATGAGCGAATCCCAATTGCTGGTGTACCGCCTGTTTTGCTCCAAAAATGCTTTCTGGGCTTCACGGATAACCGAAAGTTTATCAATTATTTGCTTTTCGGTTGCCTTAATGTTTTCGGTAAATTCAATGGTGGTAGCGATACTGTTGTAGAGGTAGTATGCAAGGGCGAGCGAAGCAATAAACAGAACAATTGCAACAATCTTGGTCAGGTTCATTTTACAAGGTTTAACGTCACAAGTATAGGTATTTTAAGGGGTAAAAAACAAGGCAAAACCGGGTTGCCGGCTTTAAATTCTGAAAAATCCCGTTAATTTTTTCAGGTCTTCGGCCCGGGAACAAAATCGAAAAATGCCATGCAATTCTCCAGGAGGTATTGCACGTAATTCCGGCCACGGCAGGAATTTGACTTCGCTGATGATTTGTTTGCTTTCTTCCAGTTCGGGGTCAGTACCTTGTTTAAGTGTGCCGCCTGTGATGGCAGCATTAAAAAACAACTCGATGGTGTGCAGCGGAGGGTGAACATATTCGCAAACCGCCATCAGGTTATTAACCGATATTTTCAGCCCTGTTTCTTCCAGTACTTCCCGTTCAAGTGCTTCTGCAGCCAGTTGGCCCGGTTCTATACCTCCCCCGGGCGGAGCCCAGAAATTATGGCTGTATAATCCTTTGTGGTTAACCATTAGCAGCAGATTTTCCTTCCAGCACAGAGCGCATACCCGGATTCGAACCCGGTTCCCAAATTTTTCAATAATTTCGGGGTCCATCAAGTTACCTGGTTGGGAAAAGGAATATGAATGCTGGCGTTTAGCAGAAGGCAAATTTTATGAGTATACTGGCCTAAGTATTGCTAACGTTAGGTAAATTTGACAAAAATATTCATATGAAAAGACTTGTTTTCTTATTGCTGATCGGATCAATTGTATTACCGGTAGCTGGCCAGGATGCCAAGCCGGCCAAGGGACCGGTGCTTACCCTGGAAAAGACCGCCCATGATTTTGGCGATATCCAGCAGGGTGAAGTGGTGGAGCATGTTTTTAAATTCACCAATACAGGCACTGAACCCCTCATTATTACCAACGTGCAAGCCAGTTGCGGTTGTACCACCCCGCAATGGACAAAGGAGCCGGTAATGCCGGGAGGCAAAGGAGAAATTAAAGTAGGGTTTAACAGTGCCGGCCGGATGGGTATTCAATCCAAGTCGTTGCCCGTAATATCCAATGCTATTAATGATGTGGTGATTAATTTTACCACCAATGTCCTTCCAAAAAATCCGCAATAGCAAATACTAAGCAATACCCGGAAGCCATTCCTTAATCGGGATGGCTTTTTATTTTCCATACTCCGGCAACCAACAGGAGCCACCCCGCAATGAACAAAACACCCCCGGCCGGTGTGATAAGGGCAACTTCCCTGATTCCAGTGAAGCACAGGGCGTATAAACTGCCGCAGAATAACACCATACCCGTTGTAAAGGCAAACGAAGAAGCCCGCAGGTAACCCGTTTTGTACCAGGTTTGAATTATTCCGGCAAATAGCAAAGCGAGCGCATGGTAAAACTGGTACCGTACAGCGAGTTCGAACGTTTCCGTGCGACCGGTTTCCAGAAGGAAGGGCTTAAGGGCGTGTGCGCCAAATGCGCCAAGGCCAACAGCTAGGGCTCCGGCAATGGCGCCTGTAAGAATAGTGGTTCGGGTGTTCATGGGCTTCGTTTGCCAAAGATAGCTGAGCCGACACGTATCATGGTGCTTCCTTCTTCAATGGCTATGGGGTAATCGTTACTCATACCCATTGAAAGTTCGTTCATTTCAATGCGACCCGGTTGTGTATAGGCTTTCAATTTTTCAAAAAAAAATTTCAATGTCCTGAACTCCGACCGGATTTTCTGATCGTTTTCCGTGAAGGTAGCCATACCCATCAGTCCATCTATTTTTATAAAGTTCATGCTTGGGAGGTCCGGATGCAGGATGAGTTCCTTGGCTTCAGTTTGCGAAAGGCCAAACTTTGTTTCTTCGCTGGCAATATGTATCTGTAGCAAAACCGGTAGTACCCTTCCGCACCGTTGGCCTTGTTTGTTTATTTCCTGAAGCAATTTCAGGCTGTCAACCGAGTGGATGAGGTGTACAAACGGAGCGATGTATTTCACTTTGTTGCTTTGCAGGTGGCCAATCATATGCCATTCAATATCTTTCGGAAGGGCCTGAAACTTTGGTACCAATTCCTGCACTTTATTCTCTCCAAAACTTCGGTGGCCGCTTTCATAGGCCTCCAAAATCCTATCGGCCGGTTGTGTTTTAGAAACGGCTACCAGCGTAACATGGGGTGGCAGGGTGGCTTTAAGTTCCTCGATATTCTTTTTAGTGTTCATTGCGTATTTTTGGCATCGCTAACTAACAAAAAAACCGCGGCATGGCAATTATCGGCAACTTACTGAAAAAGGGAATCCGCCTGCGGGAAATGATGGAGCAGGAATACACCGCTCCGTTTGATTTACAGAAAAAAGAACTTAAGGAACTATTGATAACCGCCAACCAAACGGAATTCGGCAAGCATTACCGGTTTGACGACATCCTGAGCACCTTTCGAAAGGCACCAACGGATTTTTACAAGCAGTTTTGCGAGCAGGTACCGGTACACGATTACAATAAAATGTTTAATGAGTGGTGGCGCTTTACGCTGGAGGGTAAGAAAAATGTTTGCTGGCCGGGCAGGGTAAAATATTTTGCGCTAAGCTCCGGTACAAGTGAGGCGACTTCAAAGCACATCCCGGTAACCCGCGAGATGACCCGCGCAATTCAGAAAACAAGTATCCGGCAGATCCTTACCTTGTCGAAGTACGATTTACCCAGCGATTTTTTTACCAGCGGCATACTGATGCTGGGCGGAAGCACCCACCTTCATAAGGTGGGCAATTATTTCGAAGGCGACCTGAGCGGCATCCAGGCGGCTAAGCTGCCGTTCTGGTTTCAGCATTTTTATAAACCTGGAAAAAAAATAGCCCGCAACCGGAATTGGGACGCCAAGCTCAATGCCATTGCCCGCAAAGCGCCCGACTGGAATATTGGCATTATTGTGGGCGTACCGGCCTGGCTGCAGATTATGATGGAGAAAGTAATTGCTTATCATAAGCTTAACCACATTCATGATGTGTGGCCCAACCTGCGCGTATATGTTCATGGCGGGGTATCGTTCGACCCGTATCGGAAGAGTGTTGAAAAGTTGATGGGTAAGCCCATTTACTACATCGAAACCTACCTGGCCTCCGAAGGGTTTATTGCCTTCCAGGCATGGCCAAACCGGAGGTCAATGCGGCTGGTGCTGAATAACGGTATCTTTTATGAATTTGTACCCTTCGATGATGTCCATTTCGATGCCAACGGAGAGATGAAATCCGATGCACAGCCGGTAATGATTGACAGTGTAGTGGAAGGAAAAGAATATGCCTTGCTGCTGTCGACCTGTGCAGGGGCGTGGCGCTACCTCATTGGCGATGTGATCAAGTTTGTTTCGGTGGAAGAATCGGAAATAGTAATTACCGGTCGCACCAAGCATTTTCTTAGCCTTTGTGGCGAGCACCTCTCAGTGGAAAATATGAACCGTGCCGTTGAGTTGGTTTCTGATGAGCTGAACATTGAGATTCCCGAGTTTACCGTAGCCGGGGTGCCGCACGGGTCGTTATTTGCCCATCATTGGTTTGTGGGTTCAACCAAACCCATTGACCCGTTTCTTATCCGGCAAAAACTTGATGAAGTACTGAAGCAGCTAAACGATGATTATGCCGTGGAGCGGAGTGCTGCACTTAAAGAGATTAATGTTGAGGTGCTTCCGGTTAAATTATTCTACGATTGGCTTGAAGCGAAAGGTAAACTTGGGGGTCAAAATAAATTTCCCCGGGTAATGAAAGCGGCCCAACTGCATGATTGGCAGCAGTTCATTAAAAGTCAACAAAATGGAAATAATCCTTAAAGGAATTCTTTCGGGAATAGTTCTGGCTTTTCTAATCGGGCCGGTTTTTTTTACCATTCTACAAACCAGTGTTGAGCGGGGTTTTGGCGGTGGCGTGTTGGTTGCCACCGGTGTGGCATTAAGTGATGCTGTGTATATTTTTGTTGCCTACCTGGGTGTATCGCAGGTATTTGCCGACCACCAGGCACAAGTTTACCTGTCGTATGGCGGTGGTTTAGTATTGCTTTGTCTTGGGCTATATTACCTGCTGATAAAGAGCCGTAAGCTGGGCGGTTTTCAGGTTGAGCACGTTCAGGAGCAAAATCCGTTGCGATTGCTGGTAAAAGGATTTTTTATCAATGGGTTAAGTCCGATGGTATTGTTATTCTGGCTGGGAACAGTGGGCTTGGCTACGGGTGAGTTTGGTTATACCACACCGGGCAAAGCATTAACGTTTTTTGGATCGATTATCGGTACCGTTTTTGTAACCGATGTGCTCAAAGCCAAGGCGGCCGATAGCCTGCGAAGGCTGTTAACTCCCCGGTTTATCCGGTTACTGAACATGGTGCTTGGGATTGTACTGGTAGTTTTTGGTGGCAGGATGCTTCTGTTTGCCGTTACCGGTTAGCCGCAGAAATGCTAATCTTGTAGTACATTACTGGTGAAGGTGAGCCGGGTAAATAACCAGGCCAGAAAAAACACCAGGGCCCAGTTAAGGTAGGTTGTATAGTAATCTGCCGTATCCTTAAAGCGGGTTTCTTTTATTTCCGCCTTTTCCAGTTGGTTAATCTGGCTGAACACGCGTTCAAGCGCCCGGTTATCCAATGCCCGGTAAAATTCTCCGTTTCCGATTTCAGCAATCTTGCGCATCGTGGTTTCATCCACGTTGTTTTCAATCATATTGGGTCTGCCGAAAAAATCTTTTCCGAAAGGAACCATTCCTTCCTTCCCGATAACAATGGTATAGATTTTAATGCCGTAAGCCGATGCCAGCTCAGCCGCGGTAATGGGATCAATATTTCCGGCATTGCTGTCACCATCGCTAAGTAAAATACACACTTTTGATTTGGATGCCGATTCCCTCATCCGGTTGGTTACCACTGCCAATGCGCTTCCGATAGCCGTGCCGCGCGAGTCAATGATACTGAAGGTCATATCGTTAATCAGTGATTTAAGCAAGCGATAATCGGTGGTAAGCGGAGCCAGCGAAAAGGCATCGCCCGAGAACACCACAATGCCAATCCGATCCTGCATGCGGCCGTCAATGAATTGATTGGCCACTTTTTTAGCTGCATCGAGGCGGTTCGGAGTAAAATCAGAAATCTCCATGGATCGGGAAATATCAATGGCCAGCATAATGTCAATCCCTTCTGTCCACTGCTCCACTTTTTCATTAGTTTTCTGCGGGCGCGCAAGGGCTACAATAAGAAGTGACAGGCATAGGAAGAGGAGTACACCCGGAAGGAAGCGGATGCCGGTGAGCAGTGAACTTCTAAGGTCTTGTTGTGTCAGGGCAACAGGCAACTTCTTGGAGGTTTTCATTTGCCACAGCCAGCGGAAAATGAAGATTAGCGGTAGGGCAGCAATTCCGTATAAAATTTCAGGATGGCTCCACGTAAATGCCTTTAGTGTGGAGGGGGCAAGCCAGTATGTCGAATACCAGGGTATAGCGATATCCGCGTTATCCATGCTTTACCTCATTAAGTTTTTTAATGAATCGTTGCTCGGCTATCCGGCCAAGGTTGGTCAGGGGCTCATCAACCTGTTGGAGGTGGCCGTAAATGGCTCCATCAAGGATTTTCAGTGAAGGACCAAGGCTGGCCTCATTTAACTCCATCTTCATTAATTCACGGGTAGTGAGTTTGGTATAGGGCTTCCCTTCAAGTTTTTCAAGATAACTCTTCCACAGGGCAACTGAACGCTCAGTCAGTTGTGGATTGAACTGGTTGCGAATGCTATTTACATACCCTCCAAAGGTATTGGCAAATGCAGCATAGTCTTTCTGTAACCGTTTCATGCGAAAGTATCTTTTTATCCGTTTCCCGAAAACCAGCCATCCGATTATGGCGGCAAGCAATAGTGAACCGACAAGGATGATGAATACCGGATAGTTAAAGAGAAACTGCACAAGCTGGTATTCGGTGTTTGTTTTAAGCGGCAGTGCGGTTAGCGGAATCGTGTCGGGAGGCAGTACATTAACTTCGTTAACGAGGTGTAGGCTATCCGGCAGGCAATAAAACCGTGAACTGTCGGATGCGGAAGGTAGGAATACCGGTAGCGAAAGCCATTGTACGGGAGCCAGTTCGAAGGTGCGGAGCAGGTAAACTACACTGTCGTAGCTGGTGCCCTGACGGGTTACGGTAGGGAAGTAGCGCTTCGAAATGTATTCAAAGGGCTCAAAGGAGTAGGAGGAATCCGGAAAAAGTACTGAAGAAGATTGAGGATAGCGTGCTGTTAAGTAAAACGCGAGCGGCTGGCCGATGGCGATGCTGTCGGCCAGAAACCTACCGGTAACGTTAACCTGTGCTTCCGAAAAAAAAGCTGAGCTCAGTAATGCCAACATGACTAATCCTCTGCCCCTCATTTGCTGCGCACGTTATGTTGTTTTTACTGTACGGTTCCTTACCTTGAATAACCGGAGCAATTTTGGCACATAGTCTTCATCGGTATCAATGGTAATAAAATTTATCTGGTGTTTCCGGCTGAATGACTCCAGTTCTTGAATTCGATTTTTCAGTCGTTCGCTGATTTGCTGTCGAAACTCCCCAAAAGAGGTGTTCACCCACAGGGTTTTGCGGCTTTCTTTGTCCAGCACGGGAACAATACCCAACCTGGGCAACCTTGTTTCGCGCTTGTCGCTGATGTGAATCATCACCAGGTCGTGTTTTTTTGCCATGGCTTTCAGGTTATGAAGGTAGGCGTCAGCAATAAATTCTGAGATCAAAATTACCACGCTTCTCCGCTTAATGGTATTAAGTGCAAACATCAAAGCTCTCGACAGGTTGGTTTTGAGAGAACGGGAGCGAAGGGTAACAAGGCTTTGAATGAGCTGGTACGCCTGGGCGTTTCCCTTTGCCGGTTTAAGATATAATTCGCGTTGGTCTGAATAACAGATTAGGCCTACATGACTTGCCTCCTTAACGGCCGCAAGGGCCAACACTCCGCATATTTCGCGGCCAATATCCACCTTGGTTTTTCCTTCTGATCCGATTTCCTGTGAGGCGCTTACATCGAGGATGAAGAAAACCGTTTGCTCTTTTTCCTCCCGGAAGGTTTTAACAAAGGTACCATGCCCCTTAGCCGAAACGTTCCAGTCGATGGTGCGGATGTCATCGCCATACTGGTAAGGCCTAACGTCATCAAATTCAAGGCCGGTACCTTTAAATACGGAGCGGAAATCGCCTTGCATCTGGCTGTTGATGGCCTTGCGTATCCTGATTTCGTAGTTGCGCAGTTTCTTAAGTAAAGCCTTCATGGGGGTATCCGCAAAAATATAGATTTGTGTGTACTTTGCAGGATGATTTGTTTACCTGGTAAGTTAAGTGGGTATCCCGGGCTGGTAATAACCCGCCTGCTGCTGGTATTGCTGATTTCCTGCAAGTCTGAACAACCTACAGGTATTCTTAGCGAGAAGGAAATGGTGCATGTGCTTATGGAAATCTATATTGATGAGGAGAAAATTTCACAGGCCTATATTCCCTACGACTCCGTAACCCGTATTTCTCCCCTTATCCGTCAACGTGTTCTTGGCCGGCTAAACCTTTCTGATTCAGTATTCAAGGCTTCCATGGACTATTACATGGCGCATCCAAAAGTGTTGGATCGCATTTATGCTGCACTTATTGATTCGTTGAGTTTCAGGGAGCAACAATTGCCCGCACCCGATGCTGCACCCCGCTGATATTGAACATAAACTTGGGTTTGATCAAATCCGGGAAATGCTGAAGGCCAATTGCCTATGCACACTGGGCACGGGTAGGGTTGATGCCCTGACCTTTAATACCTCAGAAGAAGATATCCGGAGGTTACTGAAAGAAACCCTTGAGTTCAGGCAAATACTCGAGCAGAATGAAAATTTTCCTGCAAAAAACTATTTTGACCCTACAGCCCTTTTGGCAACAGCAGCAGTTGAAGGTTCCTACCTGGAACCCATTGATTTCCTGAACATCAAGCGTTCAATGGAAACCATCATAGCGTGCAGGAATTTTCTCGTAAAATTCAAGGGTAACTTCCCTGTATTGGCTGAGTGTGCCGGTCAGGTTACGGTCAATCAGCAGTTGGTAAAAGAGATAAGTCAGGTAATTGATGATGACGGTCAGGTAAGAGATACCGCCTCGGCAGAATTGAAACGCATCCGGAAACTGCTACGCGAAGCCCATTTGCGGGTGCGGGCACAAATTGACAAGGCATTCCGGCTTGCCGTTTCGGAGCAGTGGGTGCCTGAAGGCGGGCTGCCGGTTATCCGGCAAGGCAAATTGGCGATACCCGTACTGGCCGAGCATAAGCGAAAACTAAAGGGCTACATTCTCGATGAATCGGCAACCGGGCAAACTGTTTACATTGAGCCGGTTGAGGTACTTGAAGCCAACAACGAAATCCGCGACCTTGACTATGCCGCTCAGCGCGAAGTGGTGAAGCTATTGAAAAACCTAACCTCCGGCTTGCGGAACCAGCTTGATGAGTTGCAAAGTGCATACCGGTTTCTTGCCCACATTGATTTTACTCGTGCGAAAGCAAAACTTGCCATGGCCATGGACGCGTCCTTTCCGGTGCTTGAAAAATCGCCCATGCTAAATTGGGTAAATGCCAGGCATCCGTTGCTTCAGTTTGGCCTTGCCGGCAAGCGCAACGTGGTTCCGCTCACCATTAGCCTCACTGATTCGGAGCGCATGCTGCTTATCAGCGGGCCCAATGCAGGCGGAAAGTCGGTTTGCCTGAAAACCGTGGGGCTGCTGCAGTATATGCTCCAATGTGGCTTGCTCATTCCGGTGTTTGAAGATTCTATTGCCGGAATATTTGAAGACTTGTTTATTGATATTGGCGATCAGCAGTCTATCGAAAACGACTTAAGTACATACAGCAGTCATCTTAAAAATCTTGTTACCTTCATCGAACATGGGGGCGAGCGGTCACTTGTTTTGTTGGATGAATTGGGCTCGGGTACTGATCCAAACTTCGGGGGTGCAATTGCCGAAGCGGTTCTGGAGGCATTGCTTAACAATAAAGTGTGGACGGTGGCCACTACGCATTACTACAACCTTAAACTATTTGCCGGTAAACATCCCGGCATCCGCAATGGCGCCATGCGGTTTGACGAGGAAAAACTCGCTCCGTTGTTTATTCTGGATATCGGTAAACCGGGAAGTTCGTTTGCGCTGGAAATCGCCAGGAAAACCGGTATGGCCGAAAGGGTGTTAAAAAAAGCCGAAGAACTTATTGGAAAGGATTTACTCGGGTTTGATCGGCTGGTGCGCAACCTTGAACGCGACCGCCAGGAGGCAACGGAGAGGCTCGCCAGGCTGGAGAAGCAGCAGCAGGCGTTGGAAGAACTGCAAAAGCATTACCAGCGTTTGCTATCCGACCTTGAGCGGAACAAAAAAGAAATACTCGATCAGGCCAAGGCCGAAGCGGCTGAATTACTGCGGCATACCAACCGGGAGATTGAAAAAACAATCCGGCACATCCGTGAAAACCAAGCGCAACGCAACGAAACGGCCAAAGTGCGCAAAAACCTTCATGAAATTTCACGGAAGGTTAATCAAGAACGTGCTGTGAGGGCCGTAGTGGTAACCGAAAGCATCAAAGCCGGTGATCGGGTTTCCATCATCGGGCAGGAAGGTTCCGGAACGGTGGTATCATTGAAGGGCAGGCATGCTATCGTTCAGTTTGGCGAAATGAAATCGAAAGTTGAGTTAGTAAAGTTAACGAAGGTTACCGGATCGGGTACAGTGAGGGGCGGGGAGGGTTCAGCGAACATACGTGTCGGCATCGGTTTAAATCTACACGAAAAACAGGCGGTGTTTAACCCGTTGCTCGATGTACGGGGTAAACGTGCCGAAGAAGTGATCCCATTGCTCGAACAGTTTTTAGATACGGCTGTGTTGCTTGGTTACCGCGAGTTGAAAATAATGCATGGCAAAGGCGAGGGTATCTTACGCTCGGTGGTTCGAAATGAACTGCCTAAGCACAATCAGGTGGCATCGTTTGCCGATGACCATGTTGACAGGGGTGGGGCAGGAATCACCGTAGTGGTTCTTAAATAACTACAGCACCCGGCACTGCAAGGGAAAATGGCTGATAAATTCCTGGGGATTATTGAAGGACAAACGTCCACACGCCATCAACCAGGTCAACCCGGCTTCCCGGATAGTTACAGCCGCTGCAAGTAAAGGTAAGCGATAGTTTTCCGGTAGAATCAATAAAATAAGTCATAGCCAAATCCGAACTGTCGTTGGTGCCGTTGTTGTTTTCATCGCGTACCAGTTGCGTTTCCGGGTCACCTCCGAAAAACCAATTGCCGCTTGCCGGCCACGGACTGGGTGTAGGCCTTGTTCCGCTAACGGAGAAGGTATAAGGGCCTTCGGGATTAGTAGAATTGAAGGTGCCTCCAATAGTAAGGGAAAAGCCTGTAAAATCAGCCGTTCTGTCTGTGGCATCAAGCGTGGCGCTAACAATATTCCAGGTTTTCTTCAGTTTATCGAGTTGTGTTTGTTCCAAGGTCTTGCCCGGACCATCATCACCGCAATGGGTAAATGTAATGGTGGTACCAAAAACTATTATTACGGCAAGAAGGGACTTTAGAAAGGCTTTCATTTTCATACTTTTAATAAAGGACCAATTTGGTATTTCTGGGCCTAAAATCAAAACCCGGAGACTGTAAAATGGACAATTCAAGCCTTTATTGCTCTTAAACGCAGTTTGTAACCATGAATTGTCAGGTAATTACGGGTATTCTTATTTGTACTCGATTAAGGAGATAATACTTGCTTCGGCCGGATACTCGTCATTATTATTGGAGGCAATGATCAGTAACCGGTTTTTTGCGTGGTTTTTTACCAAATTCAAATACCAGGCAAAGGCCTTGTCATCGAGGTTCGTGCCCGGCTCATCGAGAAAGACAGCCGGTACATCAGTATAAAAAGCCAGGCCAAGTTTTAGCCGTTGCTTCATTCCTGACGAAAAGTTGCCAATGGGCTTATTGGTGGCATCGGCCAGGCACATTTCTTCGATGATACGGGAGGTAGAATATCCGGGAAGCGCAGGTTTTAGCCTGAAGTGAAAGCCAACCATTTCCTTCAGTGTAAACTCATCGATTAAATCCATGTAAGGAGTTGCAATAGCCACCTGATGGAAGAGAGAGATATCGTCAATGGGTTTCCTGTAAACTTCGAAGGTTAGTTTTCCTTGGGTAGGTGGCATTTGCCCCCAAAGTATCTGGAGCAGCGTAGATTTTCCCGATCCATTTGGGCCGGTAACCGCATAGGTATTGCCGGAGCTGAAGGTATAATGGAAGCCTGAAAAGAGCCACCCGGTATTGAATTTTTTGCCGAGGTTTTCGGCACGGATGAGAATGGCTGCGGTCTTTTCTTCAACCGGTTTATCAATCGGTTGAGCCATACCCTTTCATAATGCCTCGTTCTGAACTTTGTATAAAGTAAATGATGTAATCGCGCTCCGGGCTTTCAGGCACTGAATTTCTGATTACATCAAGGGCTTTGAGGTTGTTAAGGCCTTTCAGAAAAACATAGCGATAGATTTCCTGGATTTCAGAAATCTTTTCGGATGAGAATCCGCGCCTGCGCAGGCCAACCGAATTTACCCCGGCATAAGCGAGAGGCTCGCGGGCAGCTTTGGTGTAAGGCGGTACATCTTTGCGCACCAGCGATCCGCCTGATACCATTACATGCGCGCCCACTTTAACAAACTGATGCAGCGCACTGGCCCCGCCTATAATGGCCCAGTCATCAATGGTAACATGGCCTGCCACCTGTACTGAATTTACCAGGATGCAGTGATCACCAATCAGGCAGTCGTGGGCTACGTGCACGTAGGCCATCAGCAGGCAATTTTTGCCAATAACGGTTTTCATTTTGTCGGTTGTACCCCGGCTGATGGTAACGTATTCCCGGATAACGGTATTATCGCCAATAAATGTTTCTGTTTTTTCTCCTGCAAATTTCAGGTCTTGTGGAATGGACGAAACCGAGGCTCCCGGGTAAACGCTAACCTTTTTTCCGAGGCGTGTACCATCCCAGAGAATGGCATTGGGGCCTATCCAGCAGCCGTCACCTATCACCACATCGCGCTGGATGGTGGCAAATGCTTCAATGGTTACGTTATTGCCTATCTTGGCTTCTGGATGAATGTTGGCTAATGGGGATAGGCTCATGCGTCTTTGCGTACAATACTTGCTGTCATTGTTCCCTCGCATACCAGCGTATTGCCGACAAATGCACGGCCATACATTTTTGCAATGCCGCGTTTGATAGGCGCTACCAGGTCGCACTGGATAACCATGGTATCGCCAGGCAATACCATCTTTCTGAACCGGAAGTTCTCAATGCCTAAAAAGTAGGTCCAGTAGTTTTCCGGATCGGGCACCGTGTTCAGTACCAGGATGCCCCCGATTTGTGCCATGGCTTCAACCTGCAGTACCCCAGGAAACACCGGGTTACCCGGAAAGTGGCCGAGGAAGAAGTGCTCGTTCATGGTTACATTTTTAACACCGGCCACACTCTCGTTGTCAAGGTAAATGATTTTATCGATTAAAAGGAACGGATACCGGTGCGGAAGTATTTGCGAGATTTTGTTGATGTCCATGACGGGCGGCAGGTTGGGGTTATATTTTGGCCTGCCTACCTTGTCAGCTTCAGCCATGGCTTTTTTTAGTTTTTTTGCAAAGGCTACATTGGCAGCGTGACCGGGTCTTGCGGCCAGTACCTGTGCCTTTAACGGCCTTCCAGCCAGGGCCAAATCGCCAACGATGTCGAGTAATTTATGCCGGGCCGGTTCATTTTTATATCTTAGGTCAACGTTGTTCAGAATGCCCTCGTGCCGCACTTCCACTTTGGGTTTGTTGAGCATCTTGGCAATGTTTTCGAGTTCATCATCTTTTACCACCCGGTCAACAATAACAATGGCGTTATTCAGGTCGCCCCCGCGGATCAGGTTGTTTTTGTAAAGCATTTCCAGTTCATGAAGGAAGCAAAAGGTGCGGCAGTTGGCTATTTCCTTTTCGAACTGGCGGATGTCGTTGAGGGATGCATGCTGACTGCCCAATACGGGCGAGTTGTAATCAATCATCACGGTAACCCGGTAGTCGTCAAGCGGCAGGGCGGCAATTTCAACGTTGCGTGCGGCTTCGCGATAGAAAACCGGTTCTTGCACTTCAAAGAAATCGCGAATGGCGTTTTGCTCTTCGGTACCTGCCTCCTTCAATACATCAATAAACTGAATGGAGCTACCATCCATGATGGGGCATTCCGGGCCATCCAATTGAATTACTACGTTGTCGATCTCAAGGCCAACCAGGGCAGCCAGTGTATGTTCAATGGTACTTACCCGCGCACCGCTTTGTTCAATGGTTGTGCCCCTTGAAACATCCACCACATTGTCGCAGTCAGCATTGATGAGAGGGGCCCCGGGCAGGTCAACGCGTTGAAATTTAATGCCGTGGTTAGGCTTCGCAGGTAAGAAGGTCATGGTGGTTTTGGCACCCGTGTGCAACCCCACACCCGAGAGCGTAACCGATTTATGAATGGTTTGCTGCTTGATATTCAACATAAAGGGCAAAAAGTGGGCAAATTTAACCTTTAACGCCCTGATAATCCAAACTTTATTATTGTGGTGTCGGGATGAGGGCTAATCATAATCTTCTACAAATACAGCTAATTTAGCGGAGTTGGCTTCAGGGGGCTTTCCTTACTATTTTCTGCTAATGGGCCGATTCGGAAATTATCTTTTCCTCATGCGCCTGGCGAGTGCCGTAAACCCGGTCTTCTAGTTGTTTGAGGCGATGGCTGATGTCGGGCAGTTTTTTGAACACGGTATACGCTCTGAAATATTCTTTTATATCGAATGCCGGATAGCCTAAAATGCGCTGGCCTTCTTCCTTAATGGATTTGGATATTCCCGATTGTGCACCGATGTGGGTGTTATTGGCAATAACCAGGTGGCCTGCAATGCCTACCTGGCCGGCAATCATGTTATTCTCTCCGACTTTTGTTGAGCCCGATATACCAGCCTGTGCGGCAATAACGGTGTTCTTTCCAATTTCAACGTTGTGGGCAATCTGGATGAGGTTATCCAGTTTAACACCTTTCCGGATAATGGTGGAATCGCCAAACAGGGTGGCGCAATCAATAACCGTATTGGCGCCAATCACCACGTCATCTTCAATAATAACATTGCCAAGCTGTGGAATGCTTTTGTAAGAGCCATCGGCCTGGGGGGCAAAGCCAAATCCATCGCTGCCGATGACCGTGCCGGAATGGATTACGCAATTATTGCCGATGCGGGTGCCGGCATAGAGTTTAACATTCGGGTGCAAAATTACATTGTTACCGATGGTCACGTTATCGCCAACAAAAACGTGCGGATAAATTTTAACATTATCGCCAATAGCAACGTTGCTGCCGATGTAGGAAAATGCGCCCCGGTAAATGCCTTTGCCTGTATATGAACCGGAGCCCATATAACTTGGCTCTTCAATTCCTGATTTCTGAAAACTAATCAGCTTATGGTATTCTTCCAGCAAAACGGTAAAGCTGATGTAAGGGTCGTCAACCTGAATGAGCGTGGTGCTGAT
>CAYNIH010000007.1:0-25757 GCA_964397115.1 uncultured Roseivirgaceae bacterium
TCCGGGCGCTGCCGTTCAGTAAAAATTGGTCGGTAAGTTTGTGCTGAACACTGGCATACCCGGCAAGGGATTGCCACGTTGCGCCATCCGGATAGCGTGTGGTGGCGTTGGACAGGTTTCCGTTGTTAATGTTTTCCCGGAAGGCGGTTGAGCCCACCTTGTTTCCCACATACTCAAAACCGTAAAAGAGTTTTGTGCGCTCCGCCAGGTCTTTATCCATATCGGCATTTACCGAAATGGCTTTTACCTCTTCAAAGCGGTTGGTTCGGTTGGAAGCATTGAAGTTCCGGGTGTGCCTGCTCTCTTCATAAAGTTGATGGGCAAGGGTTATTCGTGCATTATCCCACAGCATCATGGGTTTATCCAAGGTAGCCTGAAGCACATGCATCTGCCATTGCTGAGGGCCGTAGTACCACTCAGCACTGGTAAAATTTCCTCCTGTATTTTTTATAATCAGCCGATCGTAACGGGGTACATCCGAGGTTTTGGAGTAGTGAAAGGCGTACATCAGCATCATGATTTGCGTTGGCCGGAAGGCCAGTTTCTGCAAAAAGTTTTCCTGGCTGTACCCGGTAGGTACCTGTAACCTGGGATTGCTGTTAACAAAAACAGAATCGGTGTTGTTTACCCGTTTCTGGTAGTCAGGCCGCAGGTATTCATCAGGGCCTTTGCTGCCCATCAGCAGTTCGTCATAGTCGGAACGCGTGTAGGCTGTTACCCACGACCACCTCGTAGAGCCAAGGGTAAAATCGATGTGATTGGTTGCCTCGTTAGTGGCCGAAGAAAACCGGCTGAACGAGCTTACCTGGTACACAAACTTTCTGTTGTCGGAAAACCGTGGTGGTAGGGTGTGAAAATCCATCACCCCGCCAATGGCATCGCTGCCGTAGATTACCGAGCCGGGGCCAAAGATTACTTATGCTTCGTCAAGGGTGCTGGCATCGAGTGAGATAACGTTTTGAACATTGCCGCTGCGAAAGATGGCGTTGTTCATCCGCACCCCGTCAATAACCAATAGTACCCGGTTGGTGGCAAAGCCGCGTATCATGGGGCTGCCCCCGCCAAGCTGGCTTTTTTGGATAAACACCTGGTTGGATGCACCCAATAAATCGGCTGCCGTTTGCGGGTTCTGAAACTGGATAGTAGCCGTACTGATTTTTGCGACACGGTTCGGAACCTCACGGATATTCTGTTCCCAACGGCTTGCCGAAACAACGGTTTCGTCAAGAATATAATTTTTCGGATTGATGTAGGTGGTATCCTTTTGCTCCTGTGCAAGGACGTTATAAAAAACCACTAACATCAATACCGATATGGTAATGATGTGTTTCATTCAATGAATTAGTTAAGAAATGAAATTTTTTCAACTGCAGGCAGCAGTTGAAGGGTTAACGGAAAGCGATACCTGCTTTTTGCGGAGGCGGACACAGTACGGACAATTCGGTTGTGTATGCCGGTAACGGTTGGATTGCTGTTTCTAATGAAGTCGCAGTAGTCAGAAATACAAAATGGAACTCAGTAACAATAAAAGTAAGCGCGAGGAATTGCTGAATGGACTGTGGCACCGGCTTTGTATCCTGATGTGCCCGGGTTGAAACGGCATCCAGAAAGGCCAGCAGGTTGTCTTCGGCCTCATCGTGGAGGCACCACACGATGACCTTACCGCCAGCAACCTGGGCGCGGGCAATATCGTACATCCTGCCGCCTACTTTTATTTCGTGTTCTTCTATGCGCGATTGCTTAAACTCGGTTTCGGTCAATACCAGTTTTGTAAGGTGCTCTTCCGGCAGGGATTTAAGCGCTGTCCGCATTTCGTGTTTTATGTGCAGCAGGCGCGTGGCAAAGTAAATGTAAATGCCAGCGAAATTCAGGGCGAACAACAACAGGAAGAAAACAGCGAACGAGCGTTTCACGGATACTAAGGTAACGAAAAGCAAAATACCGGAATGAGAATTACAGGAGCGGAATCAGCATAACAAAGCAGGTCGGGAATGACTCCACGACCTGTTGTTTTTTTTAACAACCACACTTAGTGTATTCCCGGCAGCGTTTCGCCCGGTTTGCTTTGGTGCCAGTTAAATGCAGCCTTCCGGGGGTTGGGAAAGACTTCATCCAGTGTGGCCGCATCGTATAGCCGCCCGTTTTTCATTACTTTATTTACGGTGTTGGTGTTGCGTATATTATCCAACGGATTTTTGTCGAGAATAATTAAATCGGCCAGTTTACCGGCCTCGATAGTACCCAGGTCGCCATCCAGGCCGATAGCCCGTGCGCCATGAATGGTAGCTACTTTAAGTGCTTCGTGTTCAGATAGTCCGCCCGATTGCATGGACCATAGTTCCCAGTGATAACCTAAGCCCTGCAATTGTCCGTGCGATCCGACCCCGGCATTGCCACCGGCAGCCACATAGTTTTTCAAGAACGCAGCATGATCAGGGAACACGTGCTCTTCATACATAAACCATCCTGGTCTTCTCCTCGACTTGGCATCCAGTTCTGATTTCGGTGTGAAGTAATTCAACTTCGGATCTCCGTTTACATTTTCAGTAGCGTAAAAATAGTTTTCTGCCCAAGGCCCGCCATAGGCAACCAGTAAAGTTGGCGTATAGGTCGTTCCAGATTTAGCCAGGAGGGTGGTAAAATCATGGTACAAAGGATATATGGGGAAAGCATGTTCATGCCCGGGGTAACCATCCTGAATTTGCGTAAGGTTCAGTTTGAAATCAAGGCCGCCTTCGGTGGTAGGCATTAATTGCTGTTCGCGGGCAGCCATGATAATCCACTGCCGGTGCTGGCGATTGCCCGTTAAATACATCTTAATGGTTTTGGTATTGTAGTACTCGGAGTATTGTTTCAAAATGTTGCGCGCGTGGTCAAGGTCTTTTAGGTTGTACATCCAAAAGCCAACACCTGGCCCGGTAGAATAAATACGGGGCCCGGGAATTTGTCCGCCCTCCACTAGGTCGGCATAGGTGAGCACATCGGTGGTTCCTGTTTGCGGATCGCGTGTAGTGGTTACTCCATAGGCCAGGTTGGCGGCATACATCCACACTTCGTTTTTATGCAGGCCCCATTGTGGCCACATGTGGGCGTGGGTATCTATGAACCCGGGCACAATGGTTTTTCCGGTCATGTCCATTTTCTGAACAGAGCCATCAACCGTTATGCTGCCGGCTGCACCAACCTGTTTAATCCGATTGTTTTCTATGAGGATATCACCGCCCTCAATTATATCATTCTCTTTCATCGTAATGATGCGCGCGTTAGTAAGTAAAATTTTTCCTGCAGGGATATCACGCGGAACAGTAACCTTCACACGGATTTCTGCCGGTTTGTAGCCTTCGTCTTTCTTTTCATCTCCGTTCTTTTTCTCTTCCGTTTTTCCTTCTTCTTTGGCTTTTGTTTCGTCTGCTTTCTTCTTTTTTAACTCCTCCTCCTTGGCTTTTGCCTCATCCAGGTCATAGGTAAAAAAAGCATTGCCAATAGACCAATACACCTTCTTTCCGGTACTGTTCCAACTGGCAAACTGTCCGCCAATGGTTGTTAGTTTCCGTGAAGGAAATTGTGCGCTCTCAGGAGTTGCTACCGAAATTTTTGGGGTTTCCCCACCGGTTTTTGGTACGGTTACTACATAAATTTCATTATTGATCTGAGCCAGGGCCTGATCGCCTTCGGGTGCCATTATCACCACACTGGCATTTGAAGGTTGCTGCTGTGGCTCGCGTTCTGTTTCGGCAAGCATGCAGTGGTTTACATAATCGTTATCATTGTGTTCAAGCGCGGTGCCATACACGGTGATGCCGGTTACTTTCACATGCTCCTTCTCATCAGTTCCATCCCAACGGATAGAAATCAATCCCTTCCCTCCGTGATACAGGTAAATACGATCATCATTTTTTACAAAGTGCGGAACCCCTCTTCCTTTGGATTTATCTATGACCGTTACGGCACCACCATCACCTGAGATCCACGCCAGGCTTTCCTTTACTTTAAACGCAAACGGGCCATCGGCATCTTTAAAAGACTGAGCCGGCCCGTGCAGAAAAACAATGCGGTTATTTTTATAGGACCACGCAGGTTCGGAATATACACCAGTTGAAGAAGTGAGTTTTACCGGTTTGGCTCCCTTCGCCTTGAAATTTATTTTGTATAAACTGCCGCCCACGGTTTCTTCCCAGCTTATCCATACCAGCTGGCTTCCATCGGGGCTCCATGCCGGCATCGCTTCGGTGAAGTTAAAGCTCGTAACGCGCTTAGGTGTCCCGTTTGGCAAATCCATAATGTAAAGCCGGTTTAGCGCAGTGAATGCAAGTTGTTTTCCGTCAGGCGACACTTTGCCATCGCGGATTTGCGTTACGATCATCTCCTTCTCGTCACGGATTGGATATTTAAAATCGAGTTTCGGGCCCAACTCCAACTCAACATCCACCTCAAACGGAATTTGAACAGCATTCCCTCCTGCTATGGGTACGCGCCAAATTTTACCGCCATAAGAAGCAACAACTTCTTTGCTGTCTGGCGTAAACGACATGGCCGGAAGCACACCCAATGGTGCGATGGACTCCTGCTCATCGCGCTGTACGGGATAAGCAAGCCAACGTTCTTCACCCGACTTTAAATCGCGAAGCATAAGCCCGGTGTGTTCGTTATAGCGCGTTCCATATACAAGCCACTTGCCATCAGGAGAAAGGGTGGGAGTAAACGCTGACCCATACCGGTTCGTTTGTGTTTCGGTTTCTCCGGTTTCACGATCGTATGTGCCAAGCTGGTATTGGGGCAACTGGGCATTGTAGTTCCAGGCACCAATGCGTTGCGCAAACCAAACGTACCGGCCATCCGGGCCAAAGGCGGGCTCAATAACTTTCAGGTTATCGGGCTTGCTGATGAGCGGGGCGCCACCACCGCCATCTTTGTGATATAAAAACATTTTAAGGTTTCTCCGGCCTTTCGAAACTACAATATAATTTCCATCGGGTGTCCACTCGGCCGCCTGATAGGTGTCGGTATTGCCTTTGGTGATTTGCAGAGAATCTTTTTTATCGAGCGAAAAACGCCACACATTTTCGCCTCCGCTTCTGTCGGAAATGAAAAGGAGGTGCTTTCCGTCCGGGCTGAACTTGGGATGGGAATCAAACGCCAATCCGCGGGTAAAGCGCTCAGCCTTGCCTCCGCTAATGGGAAGCAAATAAATGTCGCCCAAAAAATCGAAAGCAATGGTTTTGCCATCCGGGCTTACGTCCAGCGACATCCAGGTTCCCTCGGTACTTTTAATTCTGATTCTCCGGCTTGCCTCAAGCGGAAGGTCTTCTTTCTTTTTGGATTTGTCTTTTTTGAGGCTGTCTGGTTTTATTCCGTCTTTATCGTCCTGGGCGATGATGGTAAGCGCGGCCAAGAGCAGCACGGTCAGCGTGAATATCTTTTTCATTGTAATCAGATTTTGGGATGAAGATGGGCAGAAGCGCCTTTGATTGCAACAGGAGTTATATAAAGGGCGATTCAGGTAAACAGGTTGTTCAGCTCCAGGTCAACCCGGCTTACGATATAGGCGAAATCGTCAATGCACTCTACAAAATCCAGTTCGCTGGTGTTGATGATGAGCAAGCGGCCGAGGGTGTAACTGCTGATCCATTTTTCATAGTACTCATTGAGGTTTTTGAGGTAGTCCAGCCGCATGGCGTATTCAAAGTCACGGCCGCGTTTCTGAATTTGCCGAACTAATTTAGGGATGTCAGAGCGCAGGTATATCAGTAAATCGGGCGGAGCCACAAAATGAATCATTGAATTAAAGATGTCAAGATAACTCTGGTAGTCGCGCTCGTTAATGTGCCCGCTGGCATGCAGGTTGGCTGCGAAGATGTAGGCGTCTTCGTAAATGGTGCGGTCCTGGATGGTGGTTTTTTTGTTCGTGCGGATTTCATTTACCTGCCGGAAGCGACTATTCAAAAAATAGATTTGCAGGTGAAAGGCCCAGCGGGTCATGTCGTGATAAAAATCGCGCAGGTACGGGTTTTTGTCCACCGATTCGTAGAGGGGTGTCCAGCCGTAATGTTTTGAAAGTTTTTCAACCAGGCTGGTTTTGCCGCATCCGATGTTGCCGCAAATGGCGATGTGTTTGAGTTGGTTCATGCGGGCTGTAAAGATAGTGGAATGACAGAAACGCGCCTCCGTTACCGGCAGCCACGTTAATTTTTAATCTCTTCAACCACTACCGCTATTTTTTTTCCCGAGCGGCTTACTGCCATACGGCTGATTCCCTTCAGGGGCAGAAGGCTCTGGATGTTGGCCTGTTTCCATTCCGAAGAGTTGCCCGTCTTCAGAAAATAAATTTTCCAGTCATCGCTGCGCAAAATTTTTCCATCGGGTGTCCAGCTAATTAACGGTTCTTTTTCTGTGGCTATTGCAGCATGGTCGGTGATGGTTAATGTTGCTAAAGATAATTTTCTGATAACCCATGTTTTATCCGGCTGCTGCTGTGTGAAACTCATGGCCTTTTGCCGGGGAATTTTATGCAACGAGCGCCCGATATTTTCAGCCAGTACTTTTTCAGTTTGATTTTTTACATCAATCCATTGCAGGGTAAATGGCTGAGGAAGAATAAAAGCTACCAGGTGCTCGTCATCGGCCCATGCATGGTATCCCACCGTAAGGTTACTGATCAACACGATGGGTTGGCCACCCGCAATCGGATATTTTACCAGGTCCTGCGCACCATTGTCGCGCTGCAGGATACAGGAAATAAACCTTTTATCGGGAGTAACGGTAGGCGAATATTCCCGTTCGGAAGTGGCCGTTAGCTTGCGGGAGGAGTCAGTCTGGTAATTGTACTCAATAATATCAGTTCTTCCGCTGTCATCTGCGGAAGCATAGTACAGCAAGGGTTTGTCGGGATGGAAAAAAGGCTGGTTGTCGTACCCCGGGTGTTTGGTGATATTTTTTGGGTTGGTGAGCGTAACTTCGCCTTTGCGTTGCTTCAGGTCAAACAAATAGATGTCGGTAGCCGGAGGCTGTTGTGCAGGTAACGTAAATGGAAGGATGCAACAAATGAGAACAGATAACTTCTTCATAGTGGATTTTCGGTTAAATAAAACTAACTTTTCTACATGAAATACTACGCACTCATTTACCTCTTTATTTGTTTTGCGCTCCGCCTCGCGGCTCAAACCAACTATTACCTTCAGCCCGATCGCGTTTTTGATGGCGATGAACTGCACGAAGGATGGGCAGTAATAGTAACCGGTAATAAAATAACTGCTGTCGGCCCTGCCGCTCAGCTTAAGCAACCGGCCGGAGCAGTGGTTTTGAGATTTCCGGAGAGCACGCTCCTCCCCGGACTGATTGAAGGGCATTCCCACCTTTTCCTTTATCCCTACAACATCACCGATTGGGATACGCAGGTACTGAAAGAAACCGATACGTACCGTACCGTGCGGGCTACGGTACACGCTCGCAACACGCTGATGTCCGGCTTTACCACCGTACGCGATTTGGGAACGGAAGGCGCGGGCTATGCCGATGTGGCCCTGAAGCGGGCGATCAATGAAGGAATTATTCCGGGCCCGAGAATGCTTGTAGCCGGGAGGGCCATCGTTTCCACTGGTTCGTATGGCCCTAAAGGATATGACGATGATTCCAACATCATGCTAGGTGCCGAACCGGCCGATGGAAATGAGCTGATCCGTGTTGTGCGCGACCAGATCGGAAAAGGGGCCGATTTTATTAAAGTGTATGCCGATTATCGCTGGGGACCGCGCGGTGAAGACCGGCCCTCGTTTACATTAGAAGAACTAAAACTTATTAATGAAGTAGTGCGCAGCAGCGGCCGCTACCTGGTATGTCATGCCAAGTCGAAGGAAGCAATGAAACGGGCCATCCTGGCCGGTGCGGAAACCATTGAGCATGGCGATTACCTGGACGAAGAAATTGCTTTGCTGATGAAGCAGCATAATGTAACGTATTACCCTACCTTAGGTGCAGTAGACGCCATCCAGCAATACCGTGGCTGGAAAAAAGGAAAAGACCCGGAGCCGGCTTTGGTTGTTCAGAAAAAGAAAAGTTTTAAGGCAGCACTCAATGCCGGGGTAACCATCGGGATGGGGGGCGATGTGGGCGTTTATCACCACGGTGAAAATGTTTATGAAATGGAACTGATGGCCGAATACGGCATGAAGCCGGTGGATATCCTGAGAGCCGCTACGGGAGTAAATGCCAGGGCACTTCATCTGGAAGGAGAAGTCGGGTTTATTAAACCCGGCATGCTGGCCGATGTGGTGGTGGTGAGGGGTGATCCGTCAAAGGAAATTTCTGCATTGCGGAAGATTCAGTTGGTGATGAAGGATGGCGTGATTCATCGTTCAGAATAAAAAAGGATTCATTTGAAATTAAAAAAAAACAGCCCGGTGTTAATCGGGCTGTTTTAGTTCAGGGGTAAAAACATACTTACCCCGTTGGGACCAACAGTGTACCGTGAGTAATCTCCGTTTTCATCAAGGTACTCTACCCATACTTCAGCAGTAGCTTTTTCAAACATTACCTCGCCAAACTCGCGTCCAGAGAACAGCCGGAGAAGTTGCCATCCTTTAGTGGGGTAGTCAATATTGATGTAGCCGCACTGAAGGAAACCGCGGGGCGGTCTCAGGTACAGGTCCACCTTGATGGGCACTGAGCCATACTCCATCTGGGCTATTAAAACTTTTTCTTCTTTATTCATGTGGTTAAAATATTGCTTAGTTGCACTATTCAAAACAAACTATTTTGAAGGTGAATAAAAAATCAGTATAGTTCAATCCGGCCCAGTTTTTAACTTAACACCTTGAATATCAAATAATTTATCACCTTTATAGTCTTCTCCTAAGAGTTCTTTTATATTGATTATACGAAAGATTTCACCCAACAGGTTCCACAGGAATATTCTGACCGAACCCGTTAATTCTTTAGGTTTCATTCATAAATTGAATCCTTTTTCCGTTTGGTGGGTTTAGCTTGTTAGTCTTTGTCGGCTGCGTCAGCCTTCTTCAACTCCTCATCAATGATTTTTTCAATCAGGTCTCGTTGGCGTTCGTTTATGGTTTGATCAACTTTTGCCTGTTTTTTCATAAAGCGCAGCATGGCGTTTTTCTTGATCTCATACGCTATGAAAACGGTGTACTCCTTGGTTTTTTCGTTGTAGTACTTCTGCTCCCCGATTTTGCGCAGGTCGGAAATATCCGTGTTCATTACCTGGCGCACCAGGCTTTGAAACTTATCGGCTACATCGGCAGCGCGTTCGTTACCCGTATCGGTAAGGTATTGGTCGGCCACCTGTTTCATGGTGGTGTTTACCTGCCCGGCCAGTTGGGCTTTGGCATCCAGGTCGGCTTTGCCGCGTGCGATGTTGTCCTGCGAGCTGGTGCCTTTACCGGTTCCGCGCCAGAAGCGGTTGTTGGATTCATAGGCATTTCCCTGGAAAGGCTCTTTTACTTTTTTGCCGAGCACGCCCGAGGAGCACGCACCGATAACAAGTCCTGATAGAATAATCAGGAAAATTTTAGTTGGGTTCATAAGGATTTGCATAAAGTATGCTTCTAAAGTACGAAAAATTGTGCCAGAACTTCCGGTTAACGGTTGTTGCAAAAAATAACCAACTGCCAGCGGAAGGCCCACTTCCACTTAAGGGTATAGGTGGTTATGCCGGCCTCCTCTAAAAGCTTAACTAATTCCGAGCGGGTAAACCCGCGCAAAACCGAGAGCGGGGCATCGTATTTCACCATGGCGGATTTCGAAAAGAGGGTCGTCAGCAATTTTATAGAATAGTAAGCAAGCGGATGCCGGTGAAGGTCATTGATAACAATCCCTATACGGACCTGCTTTGCCAATTGCCTGAGGATAATGACCAGCTGTTCGGAAGTAAAATGGTGGAAGAACAGGGTGGCAATGATGATATCGAATTTTTTTGATTGGAACTGATCGGTAAGGATGTTTTCGGTAAGCAGTTCAATGGATGAATCTTCTGCGCAGTTTTTTTTAGCATGCTCTACGATATAGGGGTTAGCATCAATTCCGGTTAACGTGGCACTGATTTGTCGTAAGTGCAGCCAACGCGAGATAAGTTTAAGCATGTCACCGCTACCGCAGCCTAGATCGGCCAGTTTTACCTGATTAACCGGCTGCTTTTTCAGCAAAGCATTTACCCCGTTTATTGTTATGGTATTTCCTCCCAGCCATTTGTTGATGAATTCCAGTTCGCGCAGGGTTTGATTGACTACTTCGCCCGAGCAACGGAGGTCGTCCATAATTTCATCCTGGTTCGAGCGTGATGAAAACAAGGTCATGCTTTCGAAATTTTCAGCAGCATACTCTCCATCGTCAGTCCTGGACCAAAGCCGAAACTCAATATGTGCGCACCGGCATCGTTATCTGTTAATTGTCCGGTAATTTGCTTCAGAACAAACAGCACTGTTGGTGACGACATATTGCCATAGTGCTGAAGTACCTCATGAGCATGGCGGGTTTGCTCGGCTGTAAGATTTAACTGATCTTCGATTACGTCAAGAATGCGCTTTCCGCCCGGGTGAATGGCAAAATATTTTATGTCAGAAAGTTTTTTCTGCAGTTGTGAAAGCAATTGTTGGGTTAAGCTGTTGATGCCGCCTTTAATAATATCGGGTACATAACTTGAAAGTTTCATCTCAAAGCCCAGGTTGCCGATGCTCCAGGCCATGTGTTCGGTGCCGTTGTAAGCAAGGGCGTTTTGAAAACCTATGGTTTCAAGGTTAAACCCGGTTCTTGGTTCACTTTCTACCAGCAGGGCTGCGGCTCCATCGGCAAACAAAGCGTTAGCCAGCAGGTTGTCTTCAGTGGGCTCATGCTGAAAGTGAAGGCTGCAGGTTTCGGTACACACAATTAATACCCTGGCATGGCGGTCGCTTGAGCAGAAAGCATGAGCTGTTTTGATGGCGTTAAATGCAGCATAGCATCCCATAAAGTTAATGCACAGCCTGTTGATGGTTTCGCGCAATGCCAGGTGCTTTATCAGGTCAATATCCAACCCCGGGGCATACATGCCCGTGCAGCTTACCACGATGAGGTGGGTGATGGATGAATAATCGAAGGCCTCGCCCACGCAATTCGCAACGGCTTTCACACTCAGATCAAGAGCCGATTTGCGATAAACTTCGAGCCGGGCAGCAGTGGACGGAAAGGCGACCGGTGTTTCGGGGTAAAACGAAAAGTTTTCTGTTTTTCCGTAGTCGCTCAATACCGAGTGCCTCCAGGTAATGCCGCTTGATTTAAAAATCGTTCTGAGTTTTCGGCTTTCATTAGCATTGAGGTTCATTACTTTGCACATGAAGCCGGCAATGACTTCCTGGTTAAACCGGTGTTCGGGAACAGCCGTTCCGATGGCGGTAATAAAACTCATACGTTCAATAATAGTGTAAAATAGTCTATTTTAGTTCGCGCTATCTTTATTATGTGGTCGTCTCTATTACATTTACGTATTCCCTTTTCGTATTTTCTCCTTCCGGTGTACCTGTTCAGTCTCAGTTTTGCCCCGAATCTCAACCCGGAGCGGCTGCTTTGGGTAGCCATTATTATTCATCTTTTTCTTTATCCGGCAAGCAACGGATACAACAGTTATTTCGACCGCGATGAAAAGAGCATCGGAGGGTTAAAAAATCCGCCACCGGTAAACAAAAGTTTATATATCATCGCTTTGCTGTTCGATGTTGCGGCCATCATTCTGGCTTACCTGAAAATTAACACCGTATTTGCTGTAATGGTTTTTATTTATGGGCTGGCTTCCAAGGCCTATAGCCATCCGGCTGTGCGCTTAAAAAAGTTTCCGATTGGCGGATGGCTGATTACCGGATTTTTCCAGGGCTTTTTCATGTTTTTAACGTGCTATGTTGGCCTCAATGACTTTACCCTTGTTGAAGCCATGAAGCCGGGAGTGCTGACGCCAGCTATGCTTACCAGCATCATGCTTTGGGGCAGTTACCCGCTTACGCAGGTGTACCAGCATGACGAAGACTTGAAACGAGGTGATATCTCAATGAGTTTACGATTGGGGATAATGGGAACATTCTATTTTACCGCGGCTATTTTTACCCTGGCTGTTGTGGGTTTTGTGTTTTTATTCATCACCTCATTTCAGTCAGTGTATGCGCAGAATTTTTTGCTGGCAATGTTGCCGGTGCTCGCATTTTTCGGTTACTGGTTTTGGCGGGTGCGGTCAGATGAGTCCAAAGCAAATTACATCAACACCATGCGCATGAATTTCATTTCGGCCACCTGCCTCAATGTTTTTTTTGTTTACCTTTTTCTTGACTCAACTCATGTGCTGGATGCTTTTTAAAAGGGGTTTCCGTGTGATTGCCTGACCAAAAGCCGGGCTAATGGCCGCAAGTGGATGGCCAGGTGTACAGCCAGGTTTGATGAAAAGGCACTTCCAAAAAGGTAATGCTGAACCCACCGGCCGTAGCGCAGCCGGCCGGCAAAATTTTTCGTCCAGGCATCTGCATAGCGCTTCTCCAGCCATTCCCTCGAGTGGTTTTCCTGCAGGTGTTGTACGATCAGGTCGGCCGCCAGTTTGGCGGAATGAATGGCCATTGCCATGCCGTTGCCGCACAGGGGGGTAATCATACCGGCAGCATCGCCCACCATCAACATGTGGTTGACCACGGGCTCTTTCGAAGCAAATGAAACTTCGTTGATGACCTCGGGCTTTTCAAAAAGAAACGTTGCCCCCGAGTAGATGGCTTTTATTAACGGATTTTTGAAAAGCACATTTTCTTCGAGTGCTTCAAGGCTTCCGTTTTCCCTTAGCCGGCTGCGATGCACCAGGTAACACAGGTTGCTTTTGCCCGAATCAACGTTGCTGATGCCCAGGTAACCACCGTTAAAATTGTGTAGTGCGATAAGATCATCGGGGTGCTCAGTTTTAACATGATACTTAACCCCTACATAGGGTGATCGCTTTGTGGTAAACTTGCGTTGGAAGTGCATGTCCAGTCGTGAACGCTTACCATAGGAACCGATCACCACATCGGCCTCGAAGCTCTTACCTGAAGTGTCAAGATGGAACCGGTTGTTTGCGAAGGCGATTGTAATGACCCGGGTATTTTCAAGGAGGCATACGCCAACTTTCCGCGCTTGTTGGGCAAGAAAATGATCAAAAGTATAGCGACTGATACCAAAGCCGCCCAAATCAAGCGGCAGGATGGTTTGTCTTCCGCTCACCGAACTAAGTTGAAAACGGGTAATGCCGGGTAATTGAATTGCGGGGGGGAGCAACTTGTGTTGTTCAAGAAAAGGCAACGTTTCGTTCGACACATATTCACCGCAAACGCGGTGAAAGGGGTAGGTATTCTTTTCAAAAAGAATAACGGGCACACCCTGTTGTGCCAGCCGGATGGCTGCGATGAGTCCGCCAAGACCGCCCCCGATAATTGCCACCTGTTTCAAATTGGTTAAAGAATTACTTGAGTAGGTTATATTTTTCTTAAAAAGGTAATAAAAAAGGCACAAGGCAAGAGTAACTTTTTTCGTTAATCTTATGTTTATTCAACAGTTGGCTTATGGAAACAAAAATCAAATCTGCAATCAAACCCGAAAGTGCAGTAAACATCCTGCTGGTGGGAAATAATCCGATTGAGTTAAGCAAAATGCGTGAGGTACTTCAACGTGTGCCGGGGCACAAGGTGATGGCCGAGATTGCTTTTGATCTGAAAAGTATATGGCAACGGTTGCTCCGGTTCAAACCAAATTTTATACTGATAGATGACAATATTGGAAAGCACGAATTGAGTGAAGCAATAGCCGTTTTATCGGCAAGGCGGAAAACAAGGGATGTTCCGATTACGGTTTTGAAAAATTCTAATTACGAAAGTGCCTTGCTTTCCAATGACGTTGCTGATTACGTGTTGAAGAAAAACCTTACCGGTGAGGCGCTGTACAATGCGTTGCGCAATTCCCTGAAGTTCAGAAGAACCCGGAAGTTTCTTGCTGAAGCGTACAATAAACGCAAGCGTGAATTGCTAAAACTGATAGGCTAAATCTGGCTCTGCAGGGTCAGTTCAATAATCTTTCTTTCACCAGCCCGGTTCACTTCCAGTTTTAGCTTTCGGCCGGGCTTGGAGTTAAACAAGGCATTAATCTGTTGCAGTTTCATTTCACTGGTTGGAAGGTTGTTAATGGCCACCAGCTTGTCGCCTGGCTTTACTCCGGCCTTCTCACCGGCTGAGGCAGCGCGTACTTCAGCCACCTCAAAAGTAGTTAACGAAGAACCTATTGCCCGCACACCCACCCCGCTCAGGTTAAAATAAAAGTCCTTGTTGAACTCGCTGTTTGGCTTCAGGTAAATTTTCTCCTGCGGAAAGTTAACGATAACCGTAAACCGGCTAAGTATCTCACCGCCCAAGGTTCCGTTGCGGTCAACCCGCTCAATGTATAACGAATCGACAAAATAACTGTCGCTGTCAGGGAAGTTAACCAATACATTGCGAAGAATGCGGCCGCCTAACTCAATGGATTCAATGCGCCCGATCTTACCGGTAATGGGCCCGCCCAGTCCGCGGCCAATGGTACCGCTTACTGTTTTTTCCGGCAGCCGGATGCGGCTGTCTGACTCGGGTTCCAGCATCAGGCCATGACTTGCTCCGGTATCCACCAGCAACTTGGCGTTGAGGGTGTGACCTTGATCGATGCTGATTGGCGCAAGCAGGTAGGGCTTGGTATCCTGGATGCGGATAGGGATAGCAGTAAATTTCCTGCTTGCCCGGAATTTATTGGGTGTCATCAGGGTCATGATTTTTTTTTGGTAATCAAATTGTACAATGAACCGGCTAAACAGTTCGTAGCCTAAAATTCCATGTACATCAGTGCCCAGGTAATTCCTAAGTTCAAGATAATCTTCTTCCAGCACCAGCATGGCGTGGCCACGCCCCTCCACTCCGGGCAGTCGCAATGAAACGTTATTGGTAACGTAGGCATCAATTACTTTTTCACCACCTGCCCCCGAAATGGAGTACTTGCGGCTGTACTCAAGGTGAAGGATGTCGGAAAACGCTTTTTGGGTGAGGATGGCCGTTCGCACACCGGTGTCAACGATAAATTTCAGCGGCAGGGTTTCGTTTAAAATAACCGGAACCACGATCAGGTTATTCACTACCTGGATGGGAATATCCGCCCGTTGCCTGCCATCGGAAATTGAAAAACCCAGATTTTGCCCGGACGCAAATGGAAGAACTACTCCGCTAAGAAAAGCGGTGAGTAAAATTTTTTTCATTCTCTTCAAGATAACTAATTAATCCTGCCCTTCATAGGGAGTTGAGCCGGTCAAGGAGGCCGGCAGGCGACCCTTCAATGATAACGGAATTGAGGTGTACGGGTTTTAGAAACCCCTCGCTTACCATGCGGTGCATTTGTGCAATCAACGGATCAAAAAATGAATTGATATTGAGGATCCCTACCGGCTGACGGATAAGCCCCAGTTGCCGCCAGGTAAGAATTTCGGCTGTTTCATCCAGGGTGCCCCAGCCTCCCGGCATCATGATGAAGGCATTGCTGAGGTCGGCCATGCGCTTTTTCCGTTCATGCATGCTGCCAACAATCTCCAGTTGGGTGATGCCGGTATGCCCAACTTCTTTTTCAAAAAGAAAGGAAGGAATAACGCCAATAACGCTGCCCCTGCGGCTCAGCACGGCATCAGCAAGGATACCCATCAGGCCTATGTTGCCACCCCCATAAACCAAGGTATAATTACGTTGTGCCAGCAATGTACCCAGTTCTCTGGCAGCATCAGCATACACGGAGTTTTTACCGGTTGCTGAGCCGCAGAAAACGGCAATTTTCATGAAGCGGAATGGTTAGAACTTATTGTCGTGCTTGTCTTTGCTCACCATTTTGTTAGGGAAAACCCACGGGGAGATAATGGCCAGAACAAACAGGGCGATTACTACGTAAAAGGGAGTCCAGGATGCATCCATAGGCAATGGTATTGTTTAAGCAGTGTAAAAATACGCCTGAATCAGGCAATTTTTATAGCACTTGTGTAAAATGTTTTTAAGCTTAGGGGCTGGTTTTTAATCTTCAAAGCGGAAACCAAATGAAGAAATTTCTGATCTTTTCGGCTGTTGGCGCGGTATTCATCACCGCGCTGGTGTTAACGGTTCAATACGTACGCTACAAGCGCACCAAATCGTTTAGCCCCGAGCAGGAGGTGGTGTTTGAAGAAAACAACCTGCGATTGCGTGTGCTTTACAACCGACCATATAAGAAAGGAAGGGAAATTTTTGGCGCATTGGTTCCGTATGGCAAAGTGTGGCGCACGGGCGCCAATGAGGCCACGGTTTTTGAAACTAACAAACTATTAACGATTAAAGGAAGAAAACTTCCTGCCGGAAAGTACAGCCTCTGGACCATCCCCGACTCGGTAACCTGGACGGTGATTTTCAATTCGGAGTATGGGCAATGGGGTGTTAACAGTAAAATGGAAGCGAACCGCGACCCCGCCCTGGACGTGCTATCGGTTCCGGTGCCTGCCATAAAGCAGGAAACTGTATTTGAACAGTTTACTATTCAATTTGAAAAGATGGGTGAGGATGTGGAGATGATTTTGCTGTGGGATCAAACCGTGGTTGCAGTACCCATCGAGTTCTGAGTGCTTCATCTTTTCGAAAGCCGTAAGGTGGGGAAAGCGCTTTGCAATATGTTGCTAAGTTGCTTGAGTACTACCGATAATTTAATCAAACCGATTGTTCTTTTTTAACCATTACGGATGGTCCGCCTACCTGACTCGTTAAAGGGGCAAGCAGAACGCTTACTCAATTCCAGAATTATGGCATTCAGGCCTGCAGCAGGCGGGTGTATTAGTAACGGTGGCGAATTGATAACCTTGAACGGGAGTTATTTCATAAAATGGAACGATACCATCCGGTATCCCGCCATGTTTCAGGCTGAGGCAGGGGGCCTTCGGTTGCTGGCAGCGCACGGCAGGTTGCGGGTGCCAAAAGTTATTGGTGTGGTTGAGCTTGCAGATTTTCAGGCCATCGTGCTTGAATTTATAACCAGCGCCCACCGGGCGGATAATTTCTGGGAGCAACTGGCCGAAGGCCTGGCCGCATTACACCGCAACTCTGCTGAATTGTTTGGCCTGGATGAGGATAATTATATCGGGTCATTAAAACAAATCAACACGCCCCACCAATCGTGGGTTGATTTTTTTGTTGAGCAGCGCCTGGAAACACAACTTGCCCTGGCCTGTGAGCACGGGCTGGCTGACAACAACCTGCAAAAAAAATTTCAACTACTCTACAGAAAATTACCCGAATTACTTCCAGATGAACCGCCTGCATTGTTACATGGCGATTTGTGGATAGGTAACGTAATGACTGACGAACAAGGCAATCCGTGCCTGATCGATCCGGCCGTTTATTACGGCCACCGTGAAGCCGAACTGGCTTTTACCCGACTCTTTGGTGGTTTTGACGATGCATTTTATCGTGCTTATCATCACGCTTTTCCACTTCAGCCGGGCTTCGAAACGCGCGTAACCATTTATAACCTCCATCCGCTGCTGGTGCATGCCAACCTGTTTGGCGGGGGATATATCCAACAGGTAGAGCACCTCATTAAGCCGTTAGTCAGGTGATCAGATCTCCATCTATTTTCAATTGCTATTTCAGTATTAATTGTAAAATTTACCCGCATTAACACTACGATTATGAAAAAACTGCCGGTTATTTTGTTCACTTCTTTGTTCTGCTATGTGCTGCATGCACAAAAAGCAATCACCGTAGATGACTTCACCATCCGGAATACGTTCGCTACCCGTTCGGTGTATGGCGTGAACTGGATGAAAGACGGTAAGTACTACTCCTCGCAGGATGGAAATAAAATTGTTCGCGTGAACGTAACTACCGGCCAAACCGAAGCGATTCTCTGTGATGGCGATGCCCTGACACCAAATCTTTCAATCCAGGAGTATGAATTCAGCAGCGATGAGAAAAAACTGTTGCTGTTGACCGAGCGCGAAGGCATTTACCGCAGGTCGTTCAAAGCCGAATACTACCTGTACGATTTAACCACCAACACCCTGCAAAGATTATCGCCAAACGGTAAGCAATCGTACGCCTCGTTTTCACCGGATGCGACCCATGTAGCGTTTGTCCGCAACAACAACCTGTTTTATGTAAACCTTTCAACCATGAGGGAGATTCAGGTTACAGATGATGGAAAGTTTAACCACATCATCAATGGAAGCACGGATTGGGTTTACGAAGAGGAATTCGGTTTTGCGAAAGCCTTTTATTGGTCACCCGATGGAAAGAAACTGGCCTATCACCGCTTCGATGAATCAAACGTGAGGCAGTACACCATGCAGAAATGGAACAAAGGGGCGCTGTACCCCGAAAATTATGTGTTTAAATATCCCAAGGCTGGTGAGAGCAACTCGGTAGTGGAAATCTGGATTTACGACCTGACCTCGGGAAAGAAAGTAAAAGCCGACATCGGCACCGAAACCGACATGTACATTCCGCGCGTTACATGGACGAACAATCCCTCTGTACTTTCCATCCGGAGGTTAAACCGCCTGCAAAATGTGCTGGATATTATTCATGCCGATGCGAACACCGGAGTGAGCAACGTGGTGCTAACCGAGAAGAATAATAAGTATGTTGACATTGATTATTGTGATGACCTCTACTACCTCAGCGATGGAAAACATTTTATTTATTCCAGTGAGCAGAGCGGATACAAACACCTATACCTGTACACGATGGAGGGGAAACGGGTTAACCAGGTAACTCAGGGAGATTGGGAAGTAACCGAATTTCTGGGCGCTGATGAAAAAACAAAGACAATTTACTACCTCTCCACCGAAGGCGGTTACCTCGGCCGTCAGTTTTATTCCATTAGTTTTGATGGCAGGAAAAAAAACGCGTTAACCACCTTGCCCGGTACGCATACCATCAACCTCAGCACCGACTACCAATACTACCTGGATTACTTTACCAGCGCCACTCAACCGTTACAGGTATCGTTGTTTCAGACAAAGGGCAACAAACCCGTTAAGGTACTTGAAACCAACGAGGCACTTGTAAAGAAAGCCGAAGAATACGGACTCGTGAACAAAGAATTTTTTACCTATCCCTCGGCCGATGGAGTAACCCAACTGGATGCCGCCATCATGAAACCGCGTGATTTTGATCCCACCAAAAAATACCCAGTAATGGTATTTCAGTACAGCGGGCCGCGCTCCCCCAGTGTGCGCCAAAATTACGGACCCGATGTGTGGGGCCAGTTGCTGGTACAAAAAGGCTATCTGGTAGTTACACTGGATACCCGTGGCTCGGGCTACCGCGGAGAAAAATTTGTAAAGCAAACCTTTCGGGAAATGGGAAAACTTGAGTTGGAGGACTTGCTGGCCGGGGGCAGATACCTCGCCTCATTGCCCTATGTGAATGGTTCACGGCTGGGAATTTATGGCTGGAGCTACGGAGGTTTTATGGCATCGCTGGTGATGACCAAAGGAGCCGGTGTATATAAACTTGGCATTGCCGGGGCGCCTGTAACCAACTGGCGGTATTACGATAACATTTACACGGAACGGTATATGCAGTTGCCAAAAGATAACGCCAGCGGCTACGATGACAACTCGCCCATCAAGTATGCTGAACGGCTGCAAGGGCACTTCCTGTTAATTCACGGTACCGGTGATGACAATGTACATTTTCAAAATTCGGTAGCCTTACAGGATGCCCTCATTAATGCCGGCAAACAGTTCCGCTCCTTCTATTATCCGGATGATCCGCATGGCATACGGGGAGCAAAAAGACGTCATCACCTGTACACCATGATGACGGAGTTTATCCTTGAGAAACTCTAACCCTGATGGATGAAGGAAAGAACAGGCAACTGTATTTCATTGCTATTGTTTTGCCCGAGCCCTACAGCGGGCAGGCGCAAGCACTTCGCGAGCAGTTGCGCGATGGGTATGGCACAAAGGCCGCCCTGCGATCACCGCCTCACATAACCTTACACATGCCGTTTCAATGGCGTGCTGACCGCGAGCAGGCACTTGTTGAAAAGCTGCGGCACTTCTTTGTGCTTTGTGAGCCTGTTTCGGTTCGCCTGCAGGGTTTTGGTTGCTTCCCGCCCCGCGTTATCTATATTAATGCGGAGAAAACCGCTGCATTAGAGCAGTTGCAACAACGCCTTAACCGGTATTGCCGGGAGGAACTCAACCTGTTTAACGCCAATTATAAAGACATTCCCTTTCATCCACACGTAACGCTGGCCTTTCGCGATTTGAAGAAGAATGTTTTTGAGATTGCATGGGCTGAATTTAAAGACAGAGAGTTTAGCGGTGAGTTTTTGGCAAAACAAATTGCTTTACTGAAACACAATGGAAGAGCATGGGGGGTTTTTCAGTGGGTTGTGCTTCAAAAACAGGTTACCTGAACTTTGCAAGTGCGCTGGTCAGTTTTTGCATGTCGGTAACGGTATTATACACATTAGGCGAAACCCGAATTGCATCACCGCGGTACGAAACAAACACATTTTTTTTCAAAAGCAATTGCTTAACGCGATCCATCGCCACACCCTCGGGCAAACGGATGCCGAACAAGTGGCCTCCCCGCCAGTTTTCATCTTCAATCCGGTACCCCAACGATGTCAACGAGGCTATTGCCGGGGCACTTAGCTGGCGGCAATACTCCTGGATTCGTTCAACACCCCAGTTATTGAGTTGCTGAATAGCGCGGAGTAGCATGGGCACGAGAATGAAGTTGCTGTGCTCGCCAACCTCGTAACGGAGTGCGCCTGGCTGGTAGGTGTCTTTGTAATTCACCAGTCCGGCAAAGTCTTCGCTGGCGCTGCGGTTAATCCAGTTTTCTTCTACCGGTTTACCGTTATCGAAAACTTCACCGTAATACGCCAGTCCGATGGCGTAGGGGCCGAGCAACCATTTATAGCCGGCACAAATGAGTGCATCAGGTTGAATGCGTTGCACATCAAAAGGCATGGCGCCAACAGATTGCGTTCCATCAACAATAAGCCATGCACCCACCTCGCGTGTGCGTTTACGAATCGCTTCCAGGTCAAACCGTGTTCCGTCAGCCCAATGTACATGGCCGATGGCAACCGCCCGGGTTTTAGTATGGATTGCTTCCAGTATCCGTTCATTCCACTGCTTGCCACGGTTGGTATATCCTTCTGGTGGTGAAATTATTTTTATTTCCGCCCCGGTATCATCGCACAGGCTCTTCCACGGGTAATAGTTGCTGGGGAACTGTTCAGCGGCTATAATAATGTGTTCGCCACGCTGGATGGGGAGGTTTTTTACCACGTTGGCCATCCCATATGAAACAGACGGGATGATAACGATGCGCCTCGGCTCCGGGGCATGGATAAGTTGAGCATAAGCCGACCGCAGCAATTCCGTATCGGTAAAAAAGGCATCGGTGGTGATGGCAGTCGGGTTTCTCTTTTTGAGCAGAGCTCGAATGCCGGCCTTTTCCACACGTTTTAGCAAAGGCGACATGTAGGCACAGTTAAGGTAGGCAATGGAAGGCGGAAGGGTGAATTTGTTTCGTTTGGGGGTAAGCATTAGTTTCTTTTATCAGGATTCCAGGCAAATGTATTGATCAGGTGCATGATGTCCTTCTTCATATACTCGATGGCCGGTTTTAATGAATCGTTGTGCACCCTGGTGTTGAAGTAGAGCGCTCCCCGAAGAAAATTTTTGACTGAGTCGGTAAGCGTAAACTGCATCTGGCTGGGTACTTCACCCTGCAGTTCAACTACTACAGCCGTTTTTCCGGAAGGAGTTTTTACAATCACTTCATCAATAGCGTACGCTTTTATCTGGTGCTTGGCTGCGAGGGTATAGGCATCGTTCATAAATTCTTTCAATAGTTGCTCACTGTTTCGGATGGGTTTGTAGGTGATGTGGATGTTGGACTTTAAAAGTGGATAATAAAGTTCAATCCAGTACCGTTCGCTGAACCCCGAAGTATCGGCCAATAGTTTTGCATGGCGGGAATATTCAAAGAAGTACGGAAGGGAGTCGGGTAATGGTACATATTCCGGTTCGGGGAGCAATAAGCGGTTATACCCGATGGGTTTTGGCAAAAATTCGCGCTGGCAGCCGGAGGAAAACACAAGCCATAAAATTGAAAGACCTGTTACCAATAGTTGTGCTGGGGATTTCAAGACTGTCATTAGGGTTGGCATTAGGATAGGGTTACCCGTACCCGCCTGATTCGTTTTTTATCCAGCGATTCGATGGTAAAGGTAAATTGCCTGAACCGGATGCGGTCACCAACGGAAGGGAACCCTTCATTAAGTTCCAGGATTAATCCTCCCAGCGATTCGCTTTCACCACGCACTTCATCAAATGTATCGGCCGGCAGGTTAAGGGCTTTGCAAAAATCATGAATAGCATAGCTTCCTTCAAAAATATAATTATGCTCGTCAATGCGCTGAAAATTTTGGCCGGCCTCGTCAAACTCATCGTTGATTTCGCCAATAATTTCCTCGATGACATCTTCCAGGGTAACCAATCCCGAGGTACCGCCATACTCATCCACCACAATAGCCATGTGGACGTGTTTTTCCTGAAAATCCTTCAGTAAGGAGTCAATTTTCTTTGTTTCCGGCACAAAAAATCCCGGCCGTACCAACGACTGCCAGTTAAAGCCGGCTTCCCGGTCAATGAACGGCAGCAGGTCTTTTATATGCAGTACGCCTTCAACCTTGTCAAGTGTTTCGCGGTAAACGGGCATACGCGAAAAGCCGGAACTTCTGATGTACACCACCAGCTCATGAAAATTCTTTTCAATGTCAACAGCGGCAATAGCCATGCGCGACTGCATGATTTGCTTTACGGAAATAGTTCCAAAGTTCACAATGCCCTTCAATATTTCCTTTTCTTCGCGGGTGGTTTCATCGGTGCTCGTGGCAATCTCAAGGGCCTGGTGTAATTCTTCAACTGTAGCCTGGTAACCTTTTTTTTCAAACCGTTTTTCCACAAAACTGCTCATCTTCATTAAGGGCACCGATACGGGCCGGCACACCATAACCAGGATTTTCCATAAACCCGCCAGGAATTGTGCCATCCGGATGTTGTACTTGGTAGCATACACTTTAGGGATAATTTCACCAAAGAAGGTAATGGCGATGGTGACCACCAGGGTTACTCCCAGTACAATCAGTTCTTCAGGCCTTCGGGTGCCGGCAAGTTCCCACATCAGAAAAGTGGAAATGGTTACGATGCCCACGTTTACCGTGTTGTTCATAATCAGAATGGTAGCCAGCAACTGACGGGGATTGTTGAGCAAATCAACAATTACCCGATCGGACGGTGAATTGCGATCACGGCACCGGTCAAGGTCATCCGGCTTAAGAGAAAAAAACGCCACCTCCGATGCGGAAACTAACCCTGAGACGATTAGCAGCAGAAAAATAACGGCCAGACTGAGCACCACCATCGGGTTAATTCCCGATACCATTTGCAATAGGGGCAGACTGGGAGGCTCGTCCAATGGAATTTTAGGTTAACTGAACTCAAAAAGGCAAATCATCGGTACCGCCTGTATCGGCTGACAGCGGGAAGTTTTCTGTGCTTGTGTTTTTAGGAGTTGCTGGTTCGCCCGATGAGGACGAACTGCCGCCCCGCGTGGACAGCATGGTCATGTTATCGGCTACTACTTCGGTAGCGTAGCGGGTGATGCCGTCCTTTTCCCACGAGCGTGTTTTAAGTTTCCCTTCAATATAAATCAGGTCACCTTTGTGTAAATATTTTTGAGCAACCTCTGCAAGACCCCTCCACAGCACCACGTTGTGCCAATCGGTGATTTCCTTTTTTTCTCCGGTAGTTTTATCCCGGTAAACTTCTGAGGTGGCCACCGTAAAATTGGCTACCGAAACACCGTTTTCCAGATTTCTTACTTCCGGCTCTTTTCCAAGGCGGCCGACAAGAATTACTTTATTTACACCTGACATATGGAGTTGTTTTTCGTTTGCGCTATAAAACAGAAGTCATTGCCGGGCTAACCTTGTTGTGCACCCTGCAATGACAACCAACTGGGAAGCAAAAATACCAATCTGGCGCCAACTATAAAAGTTCGGCATCTTTCAAAAACCGCGTGATCAGCGTTGGTTTTGGCAGGGTTTCAATGGTTTTACGGGTAAATTTTGTTAAACCGAGATGCTTTGCCGGTACGGCATTAGTTACCATAAAACGAGCCAGCACAACCTGGTGGCTCAGCACATGCTTGTATTGATGATGAAATCGGGTAAAGCCTTCTCCATTAAAATAATTAGTGCCTATTTCTTTTTTTAGCATTTGTTCCGGTTTGAGTAATGGCCGGGGGGTTTCTATCAGGTAAAAATCATACAATCCTTTCCAGATGTCGTTGCCGGATCGCTTCTTCATGAACAGGGCGTTATCCGATCGAAACACCACATAAGTAAAGTGCCGAGTTCGAACGCTTTTCTTTTTTTGCTTTACCGGCAAGACGGCCTGCAGGTTGCCGGCATAGGCCACACATTGTTTTTTGAAAATGCAATCGGCACAAAACGGATTTCGCGGAGTACAGTGCAGGGCACCAAATTCCATGATAGCCTGGTTAAACAATGCCGGCTGGGTTTCAGGAATGAGGGAGTTAGCCAGATCGGAAAAAATTTTTTTCCCTGCCGATGTGTTGATGGGCTGATGAATACCAAATACCCGGGCCAGCACCCGGAATACGTTTCCGTCCACAACGGCAACGGGCTCGTTGTAGCAAATTGACGCGATGGCCGCTGCAGTGTACTGACCAATACCGGGCAATGTTAGCAGCGCGGAATAGGAGTCAGGGAATTTTCCGTTATGCCGGGTACGTACAAGACGTGCGCAGCGGTGAAGGTTACGGGCTCTGGTGTAATAACCAAGCCCCTGCCAGGCCCTTAGTACCTGTTCTTCGCTGGCTTGAGCAAGCGCCCTCACGGTGGGAAATTTTTTTACAAACTGTTTATAATACGGTAGCCCCTGTTGCACACGCGTTTGCTGGAGGATAATCTCGGAAAGCCAGACTTTATACGGATCGCTTGTATCACGCCACGGTAAGGTCCGCTTGTTTTTCTGGTACCATTCAACGACTTTTTTAGAGAAATACCGACTGTCCATCCTCCTGATTATCAATTTTTTCAATATTCATTTTTAATTCTGAAGCCACAAATTAACTTTGGCCTCCCGAAAAACAGACATTTAAATTTTTACCACCGTGACAAAAGCAGATATTATTAACGAAATCGCTGAAAAGACCGGAGTCGATAAAGCGGATGTCACCGCCTCAGTAGAAGCTTTTTTCAGCGTTATCAAAAGCAACATGGCCAGCGGTCACAACATTTACATTCGCGGGTTCGGCAGCTTTATCAATAAAAAAAGAAAGAAGAAAATAGCCCGGAACATTTCCCGTAACACTGCTTTGGTGATTGACGAACATTATGTGCCCAGTTTTAAGCCTGCCAAGATTTTTGTAAGTAAAATTAAAAACAGCGACAAAGTGAAGCAGCTTGCCGAAAAGGCCTGACCGGGCAGTTGGCTTGAACCTCCATGCTGAAAACCAGAATTATTTTGATTGTGATCAGTGCGCTGCTGATCTTCGTTTTGTTTATGCTTCCCAAAAGGGTAGTGCGCAATGACGATACAGTCGTTTCAGCCGATACCATTTCAACAAGTGCAGAGGCTGATCCGCGCACAGTACCTCAACGCCTCAGGCAAACAATCAGCGAAC
>CAYNIH010000008.1:0-23642 GCA_964397115.1 uncultured Roseivirgaceae bacterium
TTCAATGTTTTTCATCATGGGTTGAATCTCTTTTTCCCACAACTCTGACAACCGGTTTATTTCATCCTGGGCCTTTTTGTACTCGGGCATTTTGTTAAGGATAAAATCCGTATCAATGTACCCGAACCGCTGAGCGTGGACAAAATTCAGGCCGAAAATGATGAAAAATATCGGAATAAGGTAAAACCGCATTTTTTAACGGATTTGCTGGCCAATGGTAAACTGAAACTTAGAGCCGTCAACCGGGTTATCCGAGCCTAGCGGGAACGGATCAAACGGCAGCCCCCAGTTAAGCCCGATTAATCCAAAAGCCGGCATAAAGATACGAACGCCAAAACCGGCTGCTTTGTATAAACTAAAGGGATTAAACTGCTGATAATTGTTCCAGTTGTTGCCCGCTTCAGCAAACAGGAAGCCGTAAATGGTTGCAGCATTGCTGGTGGTGATGGGGTAACGCAACTCCATGCCCAGTTTGGTGTAGACAATACCTCCGCGGACCGATCTATCAAGGGAGGTATAAGGGGGTGTAATCTGGTTGTCGTCATACCCGCGAAGCCCGATGACGTCTTGCCCGAGAACAAACGAACCAAATCCACCCGCCAGTCCGGCCCCACCTAGAAAGAAGCGCTCGAAGGGCGTATAATCAAGCTGGGAGGTATAGCGGCCGATAAACCCGAAATGTGCTTTGGCTTCGAATACCAGTTTGTTTTTTCTATCGAGCGGCATATAGTATTTCGCATCGAACATGATTTTGTAGTACTCCACCCATTTGTATATTTCTTCGCTTGAGGCAGTTTCATAGTTAATATCTCGCCAGGAAGAGAATGGCGGAGTGAACGTACCGCTTAATGAAATAGTTGACCCCTGCGAAGGATACATCGGGTTATCAACGCTGTTGCGGGCCAGGGTGGTGTTCAGGGTAATGGAGTTGGATGTACAGCTTACACAACCCGGAATGTAATTGGGTGCGTTGCGCAGGTCGTACACGGTAAACGATAATGAGTTGGCAAGGGTAAAGTAATTATCGGGCCAGTTCAGTACGCGCCCCAGGCCCACCGAAATGTTGCTTACCCCAATTCTGGTTTCAACTTCACGAAAAATGCCTGTGCTGTCCGCCTGGTTATAAAATTGCCGCGAAAGCGATTTATTGGCGCTGATGCTAAAGGACTGCGGCTTGCGGCCTCCCAGCCACGGCTCGCTGAATGAAATGCTATAATTTTGAAAATTTCTGCCGTTGGCTTGTACCCGCAGGGAAAGTCGTTGGCCATCGCCAACCGGAAGAGGCCTCCACTTTTGGGGATGGGTAATATTCCGAACGGAAAAATTGTTAAAGGTTAGTCCTACTGTACCAATAAAGCCAAAGGCACCGCCCCAACCACCCGAAAGTTCAATCTGGTCGTTTGATTGTTCTTCCACTTGCCACTCCACGTTTACCGTACCGTTTGCCGGGTTGGGGGTAAGGTTCGGATTAATTGTTTGCGGGTTGAAATAGCCGAGCTGCCCGAGTTTTTGCTGGGTGCGGATAATATCGGATCGCCTGAATTTCTGGCCGGGCAGGGTGTACAACTCGCGCCTGATAACGTGGTCGCTGGTGCGCTCGTTTCCAGAAATCAACACTTCGTTGATGGTGGCCTGTTCACCTTCGAAAATGCGCATTTCCACATCAATGGAATCTCCGCCTACGGCATATTCAACCGGGTTAATCCGGAAAAACAGGTAGCCGTCATCCATGTACAGTCCGCTGATGTCGGCACCTTTTGGATTAAAGGTTAGCTTTTTGTCAATCAGTTCGCGGTTATACACATCGCCCTTTTTAATGCCCAGTACCGCATTCAGCGTTTTGTCGGTATGAATGTAATTGCCTGTCCAGATGATGTTTCGGAAGTAATACTTGGGGCCTTCATGTACGCGCAGGTCAATGTTAATGGATCGGTTGTCTTTGGCAAATACCGTATCGGCAACGATTTCGGCATCGCGGTATCCTTTTGAGTTATAAAAGCTGATAACTTTTTGTTTGTCGTCTTCATAATCGGTTTGTATGAACTTCGAACCTTTGAACACATTGAGTTGAATGTTCTGGCTAAACGCCTCACGCACTTCGTTCCAGCTAACCTGGTAGGAGGTGTCGAAGAATGTTTTCACATCAGAAGTATTGAAGGCAAAAAGTTTTTTCAATGCGGTGCGGTGTAATACAATGCGGGGATATTCATGGGTTCCCTTCATCTTGGCCTTGAGGGTGTTGTCGGAGAATTTTTCATTATCAATGAACCGGATGCGATTGATTTTAACCTTCGATCCGGTGTTAACGCTTATCCGTAACTTGGTGCCATCGGTAACTGAATCGTGCTCCTGGATGATTTTCACGCTGGTGTTGAGATAACCTTTTTTAACAAAGAATTTCTTTACCGCCAATTCGGTATTTCTAATCATGGCATCGTTTACAATCTTCCCGCGGATGAGGGTAAGATCTTCTTTGAGCGAGGACTGCTGTGATTTATTTATGCCGGTGAAATAAAAATTGGTCAACCGCGGCCGCTCAGCAAGTTGAATGACCAGCCAAACGTTGTCGCCTTCAATCCGGTTAACGGCAATGGTGGCATCGCCCACCAGGCCATGCTTCCAGAGTTTACGTACAGCGCCTGAAATAGCATCGCCCGGAATTTTAATTATGTCGCCAACGCGAAGGCCAGTGAGCGAAATCATGGCGGCCGGATCAAGGATTTTCAGGCCGGTAACTTCAATGCCGGCAATGGTGTACTCCGATGGGTTGGCATAGTTCAGGTTATTGTCAACCGCTGAGGTGCGTTCGCGGCTGCGCCTGAACTGTCCGTAAGCCGCCATTTCAATGGCCACCAGGCAAATAAGCAACAACACGCTTCTCATTCAGTTCACCGGGTTGAGTTGTTCACTGGTTTTGCCGAACCTGCGTTCGCGCTGCTGGTAAGACCAGAGGGCTTCATACAGGTGTTCTTTCCGGAAATCGGGCCACAGGGTGGGGGTAATGTAGAGTTCGGTATAGGCAATTTGCCAGAGTAAAAAATTGCTGACGCGCATTTCGCCACTGGTGCGGATAAGCAATTCCGGGTCAGGGATGCCGGCCGTGGTAAGGTAGTGTTCAAACATTTTCTCTGATACCGATTCCGCATTCAGTTTTCCTTTTTCAATATCCTTTCCGAGTGCCTTTACCGCTTCTACGATTTCCCACCGGCCACTGTAACTCAGAGCCAAAATAAGCACCAACCCGCTATTGTCTTTCGTCATGTCAATGGCCCATTTCAGGTTGGCCTGGCATCCTTCAGGCAGGTGGGATATATCGCCAATGGTAATTAGTTTTACTTGATTCTCCATCAGGGTGCTGATTTCCTGTCGAAGGGTATTCACCAGCAATTCCATTAGGCCTTCCACTTCTTCTTTCGGGCGGCCCCAGTTTTCGGTTGAAAAGGCATATAAGGTTAAGTACTTAATGCCCAGTTCGCCACAGGCTTCGGTTACTTCACGAACCGCCTGAACGGCATTACGGTGGCCAAAGATGCGCATGGCGCCTTTTTTCTGGGCCCAGCGGCCGTTGCCGTCCATAATAATGGCAATGTGTCGTGGCAGTTTGCTGAAGTCAATATGTTCTTTGAAAGAAGCCACAAGGGGGGCAAAATTAGCGTATTTTATCAATACATATCACCACATTACTTATAGGGATTGGTGGGGCAAGGGATGTCGTAAAACGTGCGCGTTAGCGTAAGGCCTACAAAAAAGTAACTATCGTAGTCGTTCGGGTTTCCATATCGATAATTCTTTTGCGTCTGATCGCCTCCGCTGATATTATCCAGGTAATCGAAGAAAGTCTTTCTTATGCCCACTTCGAAAGAGAGGTAATGTTTTGGGTTAACGATGTACTTGAATCCGCCACCAAACGGTATTGTTGCCTGAACGTTACTGTACTCAACGGGTTTGGTGTCATACCCGGAGATGCCGAACAGGCCAAAGCCGGCAAACACATACGGTGTGTAACGCATGGGGCGCTTGCTGTCGCGCCAGTCGAGAAAATGGTACTCGAAACCCAATGCAGCTTCGAACAGAAAAATATTGAAGGATGCGTTGCGGATAGCTGCGGCTGCATCAAGCGGAACCTCGGAGGCACTGAGGTTACCGGCCGTAAGGGTTGAACGGAGGCTTACAACTTTGCTGATGTTGTTTCGATAAAAAATAGTGCCTGCAGGTTTCAGGTTGGCGGGTGAGAACGTGCGCACCAAATCGCCCGTGTAGGTCATCGTTCCTATTCCGAATCCAACTTCCGAGCGTTGACCGGATACTGATAAGCTAAGAAGAGTGAAGAGAAAAACAACTCCGGCTCGCTGAGGCATCATCTGAATTTAGCCCGGTGGAAAGTTTTTCCGAGAATGTAGGTTAACCGCACCGTAGTAACCATGTAGATATCGCGGTTGCTCTTGTTGCCGCGCAGGTTGTCAGGGTGTTCGGCACCGTAGCCGGCAAGCACCGTATAGGTTTGCCCATCGCGACCGGTATAGGTGAAATTTGGAGTGGCCACTTCGTTGCTCCGGTACGACATGGCGCGGGCAAGCGCATTGTCAAAAACGCCCAAATCAACATAGTTGCCGCTAACGTCATCAAGGTAATCGGTAAACGTGTAACGAAATCCAAATTCACCCGCTATGTCCATCACTTCGTTTATTCTGAAACGCGCACCGATGCCAAATGGTATGGAGGGCTGAATTCTTTTATAAGCTTTTATTCCGTAGTTAGCATCACCGGGCTGGAGGTTGGCAAACTGCCCTTCGGTACCCAGTGGCTGCAAATCAACCCACTGCCCACTTTTTCCGGTAGGGTTACCGGCTGCATCAAACTCAGGTGCCTGGGCCTGAGGGTTATGATGAAATACTGCCACCCCGGCATAAATGTACGGGGTCCATTTTACCCGGCTGATGTAGGTTGCCTGATTGTCCCACAAGTCAATCTGGCCCACAATGGATAATTCTTTGATTCGGTTTCGAAAGGAAAGATTGCGGTTGTAACGGAATATTCCGTTTTCGGTATCGCCCTGATTGGCCGATTCAACATCGGCACCCCGGATGCCACCATATGTGAAAGCGCCCTGCAACTGATAGCGCGGGCCAAACCGATGCGTGAAAGAAATTCCAAGGGCAGGCCGGGTAAAGCCCAAATCGGTGCTTATGCGTTTGGGCGAAGGCGACAGGTCGCCATAGTAGTTGAGTGCATTGAGCGAAATACCGAGGGAGTTGTATATTTTATCTTTGCTGAAATGCGATTTTTTGCCGCGGAAGCTGGCAATGCGCTTGTTATTTTTTTTGATGTGCTTCCTGTTCATTTGCCCGTACCCTTCTTGGCAGCCAATGAAAACGAGCACACACGTGGCGAGGAGGTAAACCAGTTTCCGCATTCCGATAAGTCTTTAACAATCAGTGAACTACAAATCTAATAAAAAATTCAATTCCGAATGTCCAGCCCCCAGTTAAGCTTTTGGCGCAGCGTTTTAAAAAAATGCTGGCCTTTTAGCTGAACCAGGTTGGCCTTAAAATCCGCTTTTACCACTTTAAGTTTAACGGTATCGTCAATTTCGGCATATCGCGAATCCAGTGTAACCAGGAATTTCTTAATCCTGCCTTCAACCTGAAAGGTAATCTCCGAGGTGTCGGCAACTACAATGGGCCGCACGGTAAGGTTGTGCGGACTTACCGGGGTGATGACGAAATTGCCAGAACGCGGAAATACCAATGGTCCGCCACAGCTTAATGAGTACCCGGTTGAACCCGTTGGGGTGGCAACAATAATGCCGTCTGACCAGTAACTGTTAAGAAAGGCACCATCAATAAAAGTATGAACGGTTATCATAGATGAAGAGCCTTTTTTCATCAGGGTAAAGTCGTTAAGGGCAAAGTTAAGTTTTCCGAAGATTTTTTTGCTTGCTTCCAGTTTTAACAAGGCCCGTTTGTCTATTGAGAAATCGCCCTCGATAATTTTTTGAATAGCCTGTTCCGTTTCGGCCTGGCTGATGGTAGCCAGAAAACCGAGCCGTCCGGTGTTAATTCCAAGAATGGGGGTTTCCGCTTTGCCGATGTAGGTTACCGTTTCCAGCAGCGTACCATCGCCCCCGATGCTCAGCATGGCCATTAACTTTTTCAGGTCGTAGCCATGATCAAATGTTTTCCAGTTGAAATTCCTGAACGCGGATGTGGAGAGTTGGCGGGAAAATTTTTCCGATACGAATACCTCAACTTTGTTTTTCTGGAGCAGTTCGAACAACTTACGGATAAACGGAACATACTGGCGGTTAAATTCCTTACCGTGGATACCAATTTTCATAGGCAGCGCGGTTAGCGTGTGGGTTTGGCCAGTGATTGATTAAAGAATACTAAAGGTACAACGATTTACTGACAGTTAAAACCGGGCCTTAGATGTCGAGGTAACGCAGCAACATGTCGATGCGTTCTTTTTCGGTTCCGACCGGTTTGGATTCCTGATAACGTCCAATCACTTTGTAACCAAACCGCTCAAGGGTGGCCACAATGCGGGAAAGATCGAGCTGATTGAGTTTTAAGGTGAGTCTGAGTTTTCCGGGGTCGGCCGGGTCTTCTTTTACAATGCTGCTCAGGATTTTTGCCCGGTTTTCTTCAATAAGCCTGCTGATTTCGGCAAGCGAATAATCGGTATGACTCATGTAAAGCACCAGTATGCCGCCCGGCATTTGTACGGCAGCCGACTGGGCAAAGGAGGCCATAGTGTCCTGAACGGTAATTACCCCTGCATAGTGTTGATTATCGTCCAGCACCGCTACCATTTGCAGTTTATGATCGGCAGCGGTTTTCAGGATGTCATAAAAGTGACTGGTAATGGAAACAAAACACTTCTCACCCACCAACTCGAAATCGCCAACTTTTCGATCAATATTGTTACTTTCCAGAATGATCTCTTCGGAGATAAAACCCAACAGTCGCCTGTCTTGCACTACCGGCATGAACTGACACCTGAATTCATCCATCCACACGATGGCCTTGTGGGCGTCATCATCCGCCTTCAGCGGTGGAATCATGTGGTTTATCAAATCATCGGCTATCACGGGCGGTGCTTTTAAATAAATACTCTAATTCTTTAAAAAGTTTTCCACAAGGGCATTAAATTTTTCAGGATGCTCCATCATGGGTGCATGGCAACACTTATCAATGAACCGAAGCGTTGAATTAGGGATGAGCCGGTTAAATTCATGGGCCACCATAGCAGGAGTAATCGTATCGTTCAATCCCCAAATTAACAACGTGGGTACCGTAATGGTTTGTATTTCGGCAGCCAGGTTATTGCGCTGGGCCGACTTGGCAATAGCCACAATGCGCAGGCATTTCGGTATGCTGTTGGTGGTTTCAAATACCTCATCCACCAGTTCTTTAGTAGCTACTGACGGATCATAAAATGTATAGGCAACGCGTTCGCGTATGTATTCGTAGTTTCCGCGTTTCGGATACGACCCGCCCATGGAATCCTCAAATAAGCCCGAACTGCCGGTGAGAATCAGCCGGGTAACTTTTTGCGGATTTTTTAAGGCATAAACCAGCGCAATGTGGCCACCCAGGCTATTGCCCATGATGATCATTTTATCGAGGTTTTTATAGGCCACAAACTCTTCGAGAAAAGTGCGCAGGCCCTCAAGCCCCGCTTGTTTTATTGGCATATCATAAATAGGCAGCATGGGTATTACCACCCGGTATGTTTTTGAAAAGCGGTTAACCACACCCTCCCAATTGCTTAATGCGCCAAACAGGCCATGCAGGAGCAGCAGTGTTGCACCACTGCCCTCATCAACATACCTGAAGCCGTTACCTTCTTTTACGTGGAGAGCCATACTGCCTGGTTTTGCCTCCAAAAAGTAGTGAAAAAATCAATGGAAAAAACCTCCGTTGTTAATCGGATGTACCGTCAAACAGATCCGAAAGGGAGGGTACAAATTCTCCAACCCAACGGGCTGTTTCGGGAGCAACGTTGGCGGTGAATTCGTAAAGGCGGGAATCCTCACGCCAGTGGCCGGGCAGATGAAGGCCAATTGAGTCCGTTATCCAGAGGATTACGCTTAGCATAAACATGGCCTTTACAGCACCCAGCATTGCCCCGGCTGCCTGGTCGGCCCGGCCAAGGATTGATTTTTCGAGCGATGACCGGAGCCATGAGCCCAGCAGCCGCACAAGGATAACGATTACGATAAACACGATTCCAAAAGCAACGTACGGCAGAATGCGGCTGTCTACATCGTAACGCAGCGAGAGTTTTATCATCACCATGCCCATCAGCTTAAATCCGCCAAACACACCCAGGAAAATAGCGAGCAAGGAAAAGAGGGAATACAAAAACCCCTTTTGATAGCCACCCACCGCCCCCACAATCAGGAGGACAATCAGAATAATATCAAAAATGTTCACGGGGTGAGCAGTTTTTTTACCCACTCGGAAATCAGTTTCCCATCGGCCTGGCCGGCCAGTTTTTTTGTTGCCGCTCCCATAACCTTCCCCATATCCTGCGGACCTTTTGCGCCTACTTCGGCAATTATCTTTTTTAATTCTTCAGCGAGTTCACTTTCGGAAAGCTGCTTAGGCAAATACCGGCTGATGATCTGTAACTGAAAGAGTTCTTTCTCGGCAAGGTCGGCCCTGCCTTGTTGCTGAAAAATTTCGGCAGACTCTTTTCGCTGCTTGGCGGCTTTCATGAGTAGTTTGTTTTCGGCCTCACCCGTGATGTCGGTTGCTGCTCCTTTTTCTGTTTCGGCCAGCAGGATTAACGACTTGATGCCGCGCAGTGCTTCCAGTTCTTCTTTGTTTTTGGCAAGCATGGCTGCTTTGATATCCGCATCTATTTTGCTTTTCAGGCTCATGGCTACAAGGTTTTGACAAATGTATAAAGAATAGAATTTTTGAAGGTTGTATTTGTAACTTCAACCCGGACAAATGACCCGGCTGAGTGTAAACATCAACAAGATTGCTACGCTGCGAAACGCCCGCGGGGGCAACAACCCCGATGTGATTAAAGCAGCGATGGACTGCGAACGGTTTGGAGCACAGGGGATAACCGTACACCCCCGCCCGGATGAGCGGCACATCCGGTATGCGGACGTGCTGCAACTGGCAGACGTTGTTAAAACGGAATTCAATATTGAAGGCTACCCCGATGAACGGTACCTTAACTTGGTGGCAAAAGTAAAGCCTGCTCAGGCCACACTGGTGCCCGATGCACCGGATGTACTCACCTCCAATGCCGGTTGGGATACGGTTAAACATAGTTCCTTTCTTACCGAAGTAATTGCTGAACTGAAAAAATCAGGTACGCGCGTTTCCATATTCGTTAATCCCATTGCCGCTATGGCCGAAGGCGCTGCCAGGGCCGGAGCCGACCGCATTGAACTGTACACCGAACCCTATGCAAAAGGGTATGCTGCTAACCGCGAGGAAGCCGTTAAGCCTTATTTAGTATGCGCATTGGCCGCAAAAGCAGCAGGCCTGGGTATTAATGCAGGGCACGATTTGGATTTGAACAACCTACGGTTCTTAAAACAGTCCATCCCGTCTATTGACGAGGTGTCTATCGGGCATGCCCTGATTTGCGATGCGCTTTATATCGGGCTGGAAAACACCATCCAGCTTTACCTCCGTCAGCTTAGGGATTAGTATTTTCTCTACCTTTAACAAAAAGCCCTACTTATGGATCTGCGCAAAACATTTTCAGAAGCGGATATGCAGCGGATTAAGGCTGCCGTGCACGAGGCGGAAACAAAAATATCGGGTGAAATTGTTCCGGTAATTGTTCCCCGAAGCGGGTATTACAACATTGCTAACTACAAGGCGGGCATCATGGCAGCATCGCTTGTGTTTTTGCTCATTGTGGTTTTTGATAAGTTCGTTCCTGCCTGGGCGGTTTATGATCCGCTGCTCATCTTTATCATGGTGATGGCAGGCGGCCTGGTGGGTGCGGTGATCCCCAATTTCTCAAGCGGAATACGCAGAATGCTCGTTTCGCAAACGCACATGGAACATGCCGCCCGGCAGCGTGCTGAAAATGCCTTTCTGCAGCAAGAAGTTTTTAACACCCGCCATCGTACGGGTATCATGATTTTCATTTCTTTTTTTGAACACGAAGTGATTGTGATGGCCGACAGGGGCATCAGCAAAGTGGTAGAACAAAAAGTATGGGATAAAATCGTGCGCGACCTGACTGAAAGCATCCGAAGGCGAAAAATAACCGAAGGCATTGAAGCGGCCATCCGGCAATGTGGTGAGGTATTATTGGAAAGAGGCTTTATCAAAACCAGAGATGATGTAAACGAGCTGCGCGATGACCTGCGAATCAGTTAAAGCCAATCCGATGGTTCGGTTTTTTTACTTGTTTCTAATCGTTATTGTAACCTCGGGTGCTTATGGTCAGCGCACAATACCTGAATTATGGGGCCTTCGTGTTCATGATGAAGCCGGGGTACTTTCTCAGCAAACGGTTCAGCAGCTTGAATCAGAATTAAAGCACTACGAGGACTCAACCTCCAATCAATTGGCTATCCTCATCATCCCCTCGCTGAATGGTGAAGTGCTTGAAGAGTACGCGCTGCGTGTGGCTGAGTACTGGAAACTAGGCCAGCAAAAAAGCGACAACGGAATGCTGTTGCTCATTGCCGTTGAGGACCGGAAGGTACGGATTGAAGTGGGGTATGGGCTGGAAGGCGTGCTGACGGATGCCGTGTGTAACCAGATCATCCGTAACGTGATCGTCCCCAACTTCAGGCGATCAGATTATGATGCAGGAGTACGGGAAGGCTTAAGGGCCATCATGCAAGCGGCAGCCGGTGAATTTACCGTAGCCGAGGGTGTTGAACCCGGTAAACTGGGCATGAACAGCCGCGAAAAGGCATTAATCAGCCTCTTTGTGTTTACTGTACTAGGCATCTTCACGTTTATCGGACTTAAAATGAAGGGCGGGCAAGCGTGGTTTTTGTATTTCTTTTTGATTCCGTTTTATGCGGTGTTTCCCGGCTCAATTTTCGGGTTCGACACCGGCTTGTGGATTCTTGGCGCATACCTGGTAACGTGGCCGTTGCTTAAAATTTATTTTAACCGAAAGGGCTGGTCAACCTTTGAAAACCGAGGCGGCAGTTCATCCGGGGGCGGCTGGTATTCCGGTGGAGGAGGTTGGTCATCGGGTAGTGGCGGAGGCTTTTCAGGTGGTGGCGGAAGTTTTGGTGGCGGGGGCAGCAGTGGAAGTTGGTAGTTGGTAAGAGCAGTTTATAACAAGTAAAATATCAAATCGCAAGACATAAATCCTTAATTGGGTTATTTTTGCCCGTCCGTTTTTTAACTCCATCTGATGAAAAAAGATAAACTTGTTTTTGACCTGATCGAAAAAGAAAAGAAACGTCAGCAGGAAGGCATCGAACTTATTGCTTCAGAAAATTTTACCTCACCCCAGGTGATGAAGGCCATGGGCACTGTCCTTACGAATAAGTACGCAGAAGGACTACCGGGCAAACGGTATTACGGGGGGTGCGAAGTAGTTGATGAAGTTGAGCAATTGGCTATCGATCGGGCCAAAAAACTGTTTAATGCCGAGTGGGCCAACGTGCAGCCACACTCGGGCGCGCAAGCCAATGCGGCAGTAATGCTGGCCTGTTTAAAACCCGGTGATAAAATTCTTGGATTTGATTTATCGCATGGCGGCCACCTTACCCACGGCTCACCGGTTAATTTTTCGGGTAAACTTTACCAGCCATCGTTTTACGGAGTGGAAGAGGCTACCGGCCGCATTGATTTTGACAAGGTTATTGAAACGGCAAAACGCGAAAAGCCAAAGCTGATTATCTGCGGGGCATCGGCATACAGCCGCGACTGGGATTATAAAAAACTTCGTGAAGCAGCCGATGCCGTTGGCGCGCTGCTGCTGGCCGATATAGCCCACCCGGCAGGGCTCATTGCCCGCGGACTGCTCAACGATCCGATGGAGTACTGCCATATTGTAACCACCACCACTCACAAAACGCTACGGGGCCCCCGCGGGGGGATGATAATGGTGGGGAAAAATTTTGATAACCCCTGGGGGCTAAAAACTCCGAAAGGTGAGATAAGAAAAATAACAGCCGTGCTCGATTCGGGCGTTTTCCCCGGCACCCAAGGCGGACCGCTCGAACATGTTATCGCAGCCAAAGCCGTAGCTTTTAACGAAGCCCTGTCGGACGAATACTTCCGGTACGTGGTGCAGGTAGTGAAGAATGCCAAAGCGATGGCCGATGCCTTTATCAAAAAGGGCTACCGGATCATCTCCGGGGGCACCGACAACCACCTTATGCTTATTGACCTGCGCTCAAAGAACTTGACCGGCAAAAAAGCTGAAGAAGCGTTGATACAAGCCGACATCACCATCAATAAAAACATGGTGCCCTTCGATACCCAGTCGCCCATGGTTACTTCGGGCATGCGCATTGGCACACCAGCCATTACCACTCGGGGTATGAAGGAGAAAGACATGGTGAAAATTGTTGATCTGGTTGACGAGGTGCTAAGCGCTCCTGACGACACCGATAACCTGAAGGCGGTCCGGAAGAAAGTTCACGCCTTTACCAGGAAATTTCCATTGTACAAATAAGTGATGGGCGAAGAGAAAGAGATGACGTTTCTGGATCACCTGGAGGAACTCCGGTGGCACATCATCCGGTCGTTGTTTGCTGTGATCATCATTACCATTGCAGCCTTTGTAATGGCGCCCTGGATCTTCCAACACATCATCTTTGCGCCCGCGCGCCCTGATTTTATTTTTTATGACTGGATGTGTGCCTTGGGGAAACTGGTAGGTAACGAAGCGGCTTTGTGCGTAAAGGAAATTCCTTTCAAGATCCAAAGCCGGTACATGACGGGCCAGTTCACCATGCACATTACCGCATCACTGGTAATCGGGGTGGTAACGGCATTTCCTTACGTGGCATGGGAAATCTGGCGGTTTATCAAACCCGGCCTGATGAAAAAGGAACGGGCCTATTCCCGTGGAGCCGTTTTCTTTATTTCATTATTGTTTTTCATAGGTGTTTCGTTCGGGTACTTCATTATGAGTCCGCTGGCAGTGTATTTTCTTTCCACCTACCAGATCAGTGATATGATCGTAAATGAGTTTGACATTACTTCCTATGTATCAACCATTGTCACGCTGGTTTTCGGCAGCGGCCTCCTTTTTCAGTTGCCGATTGTGGTTTACTTTCTTACCAAGATAGGCATGCTCACCCCCTCCTTTATGCGCAAATACCGCAAGCATGCCATCGTCATCATCCTGATTGTTGCGGCCATTGTAACCCCGCCCGACCCGTTCAGCCAAACCATGATTGGCATCCCCTTGTACCTGCTGTATGAGTTCAGTATCTTAATCTCGGCTTACGTAATGCGTCAGCAGGAAAAGGAAGAAAAACTAAACAACCAGGCAACATGATTATCGCAGCAGGCAGCGATCACGCAGGGTTTGAACATAAGGAGTTACTGAAAAAGTGGCTTGAAGCAAACGGCCATACGGTTAGGGATTTTGGCACCAATAGTGCTGAATCCACCGATTACCCTGACTATGCGCACCCGGTGGCTGCTGCGGTGGAAAAAAAGGAAGCCGACTTTGGATTATTGATTTGTGGCAGCGCCAACGGCATGGCCATTACCGCCAATAAACACACGGGCATCCGCGCAGCGCTGTGCTGGAACGAAGAAGTAGCCGCGCTGGCCCGCCAGCATAATAATGCCAATGTTGTTTGCATTCCGGCACGGTTTACTACTCAGGCGCAGGCTATAAAAATTCTTGAACAGTTTTTGTCAGCCTCTTTTGAAGGGGGCAGGCATCAGCGCAGGGTAGAAAAAATCAGTTGCTGACGGCCACCCAAAGTCCGTTGGATGTTTTCGTGAAGTTAGCCCCAAGGCCGGGTATCCGGTTAAAGAAAGGCTGCATCCGGTTTTGCGGATCAATTATAACCTGGGGAGGGTCTTTCCGAAAGAGTTTGTTCACTAGCAACACCTTTTGATAATCATCCGGGTCATCAAAAACTACTTTGCTTAGTTCCCAGTTTACAAAGGGAGGCGACAGCCTGTTTTCAATCCACATGCCGGGATTATCGTCAAGTATAAGCACGTTCTTCCCTGCAACGGGGTAGGCAGGTGGGGGTACCTTAAGGGCTGACCAGGAAACCGGGAGAATTTCATAGCGGGAAAGATACCCCGTAGCCGTTACACCCAGCACGAAAATCCACGCATTAAGCTCGACAAATTTTCTGCGCCTGATAAGGAGAAAGAAGTAGGTTAGTAAAAAACTTACAGGCGGAAGAACAGGCAAGAGCGACTGCAGACGCAACCCGGGTGCAAGCCATGCGTGCAAGAGGGCAAACACAAACCAAAGAAACATAGCCTGCAGCAGTTGTGACTGGTATTGGGTAAGCCGGGCATGGCGATTGAGGATAACCAGCGATAACAAAAGGTAAAAAATAGGTATGGCGCAAAGAACAAATAGGGTGTTAACCGGCAGCAGAGACGAGCGGCCAACCGAAAAATTAAACAGATAATACCTTTCAATCAGGGCGTAGTGACCGTCAAATATAAAATAGAGCGAAACCAATAACATATGCGGCAATAAGAACCCGAAAAGCAGAAGAAAATAGTGCCGGATACTGCTTCGGGTAAACAAAATCAGCAAAACAACAACAGCCGGAAAGAAAATAAGATAAGAAAAGACAAACAACGAAGCGAAACTGAGGTAAAGACCCAGGTTCGTTACCGTTTCATCGCGTTGCTCACGAAAAGTTATTTGTTTGAACAAGTTGTTTAACGCCAGCAGAATAAACCCAAAGGCAACCAAATCGGCAGTCAGGGAAACCACCTCGAATGCGGTTAGCGTTAACACTGAAAATACCAGCGAAGGAACATAGGTGTTTTCTGTGAAGGCTTTCTTTTCAATGAACACCACACCGATAAAAGCGCTTTGTAAAAACAGGATGATGAAAGCCGCAAGATGCCTGGCCGGGAGGGAGCGGCCGAACAGCCAGTCACATGCACCATAGAACCACGCAGCGAGGGGCGGGGTATTGTCGATCAATTCGGTATAGGGAGTATATCCTTCTGCAACCTTTTCGCCAACCATCATTCCGTTAAGTTCAACGATGGTAAGAAAGGGTAAGTCTACCAGTTGGGGTGCATACAAAATGCAAAGCAATATAAACAAACCAATCAGCCGGTAGGGGTCATTTATGCGGAAATAGCGGATCATGACGTAGCAGGCTGAAAAATAGAAAGGAATAGGCAGGCAGAAAAATCAGGCGCTGCCTGCCCGGGATGTTGGGTTTGTTATTTGGTTCGTGATAAGGCATATTTGCCCCATGGCCGGAACAATGAGGCAGCAAAAATTTGCAAAACTGATTTTGAAGGAGATCAGTGACATTTTCCAGCGCGATAAACGCGGGATTTTGGATCAGGCCTTTATCTCCGTTGCCGATGTCCGGGTAAGCGCTGATTTAAGCGTTGCCAAAATATACATCAGCATGATGCTTGAAAAAGATAAACAAGCCGTGTTGGATAAACTCAATACCCATAAAAAGGAGATTCGGAAGGCCCTGGGTGATCGGATCAGAAACCAGGCCCGCATAGTTCCGGAATTGATTTTTATTCTGGATGAAGTTGAAGAAAACGCAGCCCGCCTTGAAAAGCTGATGAAAAGCCTCAACATACCGCCTCCAACTGAGTAGGTCATGAATTTTCCTTTTTTTGTTGCCCAGCGTTACCTGGTATCGAAGCGAAAAAAGAATTTTATCAACATCATTTCGCTGCTTTCGCTGGCCGGGGTTGCCTTCAGTACGGCTGCACTGATAATTGTGTTGTCTATCTTCAACGGCCTCGAAGAGTTGCTCCGTTCACTAAACAACGCTTTTGATCCGGAGATAAAAATTGAAGCAGTAAAAGGCAAAAGTTTTTTGGTTTCTGATTCGCTGCTTGCCTCCGTTAAGCAGGTGGAGGGCGTAGCGGTGGTAACCGAAGTGATTGAAGATTATGCCTACTTGCGTTACCGCGATGCCAACCAGGTAGTTACCATGAAGGGCGTGAGCGATGATTTCCTTAACGAGCATCGCATTGATGATAAAATTGTTGCCGGCCGGTTAAAACTTAAGGAGGGAGATGTACCCTATGCCATTATCGGGCGCGGCATTCAATACAACTTATCGGTGGCGGTAGAAGATAACCAGTTTGCCCTGCAGGTGTATTACATTAATAACGGAAAGTCAGGCACACTTGACCCCTCCAGGCTGTATTCGCGCAAAACCATCTTTGCCGGTTCGGTTTTTTCCATCGTTCAGAATTTTGATGAAAACTACATCATTGTTCCCCTTGAATTTGCCAGTGAGTTGCTGAACATGGGGCAAAGGCGCACGGCCCTTGAAGTAAAAACAAAAAAGGGAGCCAACCCGGCAGCCGTGCAACAGCAACTTAAAGAAAGATTGGGCGAAAAGTTTTTTGTATTGAATCATGAAGAGCAGCATAAGGATTTGTACCGGTTGCTCAAAATGGAGAAGTTGTTCACCTTTTTGGCGTTTGCCGTGCTGCTGGGTATTAGCTCGGTAAATATCTTCTTTACATTAATGATGCTGGTCCTTGATAAGAGGAAGGATATTTCGGTGTTATCGGCCATGGGCGCCAGCAGTGGATTGATCAGGCATATTTTTCTTGCCGAAGGGGCCATTATTGCCTTTCTGGGAGCTTTCATCGGCCTAATTTTAGGGGGCATATTTTGCTGGGTTCAACTGGAATACGGGATCATTTCAATGGGCATGGAAACCTCCGTAACGGAAGGGTACCCCGTGAAGGTGGTTCCGGTTGACTTTCTGAACACCCTGCTGGTGGTGTCGGTGCTTACCTTACTTATTTCGTGGCGCCCGGCCGTATTGGCCGCCCGGTTTGCTTCGGTGCAAAACCTATAAACCGTTCGTTGAAATACCTGCCGGAGGCCTTATTCTGAGACTAAAAATTCTTAATTTGGATGTTCCGTTTTCTGCAACGGGCAGAAAACGGCCTTTTTATGAAGGTTTCAGCATCACAGCCCTTTCAGATTATCTACTCGTTATATGTGCACGAGTACCTGGGCCTTTTGTTTGAATCCTACATTGTGCACCTTGACGAAAAAGGCAGACTCAGCTACCAACATCAGAATATTTCATCAAAAAATGCGCGTGAATTTGCCAAAGGCTTGGATGAGCGCGATTTTGAACTCATCCGGATAATGGACATGATGCAACAGGATGCCGTTGCAAAAAAATATGCTGGTAAACCGGTTAAAGCCGAAGAGTTTTATCCAAAGGTTTACCATAAAACAAAGGGCAACGAGCCCTTGCAGGCAGAAATTGAACGCTACCTCGAGGAGAAGCGTGCCGAGGTGCTGGAAAACCTGAAGGGCAAACTTCTGTTCGAGATGGGCAATGACGGAGAGCCTACTCACCGCAAAATTGAGGTAGTGGATGAGCGGGCTGTCATCCAGTTTCACTTTATGCGCAGTGCCGAGGGCACCAATTATTATCCAACTATTTTGCATCAGGGCAAAAAACTTGAATTGCCCAGCCCTACTGCTTACCTGGTTTGTAAAAGTCCTGCCTGGATGGTGCTGAACGGCAAGCTATATGGTTTTGAGAAACCCGTTGATGGGAAAAAACTCCTCCCGTTTCTTACCAAGAAGCGCGTAGTGATTCCAAAGAATCTGGAAGAAACCTATTACGACAAGTTTGTTGCTCCGCTTATTGCCTCTTTTGATGACATCGAGGCCACGGGTTTTCAAATTAACAAAAGCAACTACGATCCAAAGCCCGTACTAACGCTTTACGAACTGCAAACCAACCAGGCGCAATCGGCTGCGCTTTTTGCCGATGGCCAGCCTGCCGAAGAAGATAAAAGCGATGAAAGCGGAAAAATTGTATTTGACCTTTCATTCAAGTACGGCAAACACAAAGTGCAGGGCAAAAACCGCCTGCCGGTTAGTGTTACCGTTGAACACGATGACCGCGATTATACCTTTCACCGCGTGATGCGCAAACTTGACAGCGAAAGGAATTTTCTGGCCACCCTTCAGAAACTGGGGTTGCCCATGAAGGATTTTCAGGCTGTGGTGCCCAAGTCGGAGGCGTTTTCGTGGCTTAACGAGAACCGGGTAAACCTGCTGAACCTCGGTTTTGAGGTAAGCCAGCCGCAAAACCAGGATAAAAAATACTTCGTGGGCAAGGCGATTATCGAGGTTGAAGTAAAAGAAAACATCGATTGGTTTGATATCCATGCCAAAATCCGGTTTGGCGAGTATGAAATACCGTTTAAGGAGTTGCGGAAGTTAATCCTCAAAAAAAAGGTAGAGTTTAAACTGCCCAACGGGGAAATCGCCATTATACCTGAAGCGTGGCTTACCAAGTATGCCGACCTATTTGCCCTTAGTGAATCGGAAGGGAAAAATGAAAAACCCGTGCTGCGAAAGCACCACCTCAACCTGGTAAAGGAACTGGAAGAAGGAAACCTGGCCAGGGTGCACATCAGCGAAAAACTACGAGCGCTCACCTCGTTCAGCGGAATAAAAAATTACCCGGTGCCCCAGGGCTTTGTTGGCGAATTGCGCCCCTACCAGAAAGCCGGATATAACTGGTTGCGCTTTCTTAATGAGTATAAACTGGGTGGCTGCCTTGCCGATGACATGGGGTTGGGAAAAACCGTGCAAACGCTGGCGCTGCTCCTGTCAGAAAAGGAAGAAGGCCGGGGCACCTCGTTGCTGATTATGCCTACTTCGCTGGTATATAACTGGGAGATGGAGGCCTCGAAATTCGCTCCCGGGCTTAAGGTGCTCAATTACACGGGCACGCTACGAATTAAGGACACGAAGCGCTTTGAGCACTATGATGTGGTGCTCACTTCCTATGGCATTACCCGCTTGGATATTGAACTGCTAAAGCAATTTTATTTTAACTACATTATCCTGGATGAATCGCAGGTGATAAAAAATCCGTCATCCAATATTGCCAAGGCGGTGCGTGAACTCAAGTCGCGGTTTAAGCTGGTGCTCACCGGCACGCCTCTTGAAAACACCACCCTGGATTTATGGTCGCAAATGAGTTTTGTTAATCCCGGCATCCTCGGCACCCAAAGTTATTTCCGTAACGAGTACCAGGTGCCGATCGAGAAGAAGGGTGATGAGGCAAAGGCAAAGCGACTTAACTCCATTATTAAACCATTTGTGCTGCGCAGGCACAAGTCGCAGGTGCTTACCGAACTGCCCGAAAAAGTTGAATACATTAAATATTCGGTCATGACCCCAGAGCAGGAAAAGCGCTATGAAGAAGTAAAATCGTATTTCCGCGGGCGGATCCTTGATCTAATTGATCGCGAGGGCATGAACAACAGCCGGTTTATGATCCTGGAGGGATTAACCAAGCTCCGCCAGCTGGCCAACCACCCCCGGATGATTGAACCATCTTATTCGGGCGACTCCGGCAAGCTGGAAGACATTACCCACATGCTTGAAAATGCCATGGCCGAAGGCCACAAAGTGCTGGTGTTTAGCCAGTTTGTAAAGCACCTCGAATTGGTTCGACAGTACCTCAAATCGAATAAGATTGATTTTGCTTACCTGGATGGCAGCAGCATAGACCGGAAAGAACAAGTGGATCGGTTTAACAAAGATCCAAACGTGAAAGCCTTTCTCATCTCCATTAAAGCGGGTGGCCTTGGCTTAAACCTCACGGAAGCTGACTATGTTTTCATTCTTGATCCGTGGTGGAATCCGGCTGTGGAGGCACAGGCCGTAGATCGCGCCCACCGCATTGGCCAGAAAAAGAAAGTATTTACGTACAAATTCATCACGCGAAATTCGGTTGAAGAAAAAATTCTCATCCTGCAGCAAAAAAAGCTCAAACTCACCAGCGAACTGATAACTACGGAGGAGAATATTATGAAGCAACTGACGCGCGAGGATATTTCGCAGATGCTTGCTTGAGGTGGCGTGTCTTCCACCGGTTGTGCGACCAAAGCCAGCCGGAAGGGTTGTTATTAATCACGTGCTCTACTTCCCGGATGTAGTTTTTCAGCACATCATCCGAGCCGGGGGCGTAAGGGGGCTCGGCAAGTTTAATCAAAGTGCAGGAGTAATACCCTCTTTTAATTCGCTGAACCGATCCGTACAAAACAGGATATTGTGTCAGCGTGGCCATCTGCTGACTTCCGGTAAAGAATACGGTGCTCTGGTTAAGGAATTTCGCTTCGTATCGTTTGTCCTGTGAGCGGCCGGGATATTGGTCGGCAACAATGGCAATGCCCCGAACGATAGCTTTGCGCTTTGCCAGTTCGCGGGCCACTTCGTTTCGCTTAATAGGATGCCCCCCAAAGCGGGTACGGCACCTGTACATCAGGCGCTCGGTAAAACGGGCGCGAATGGGCTGATAGACAAAGTCAATAGGCGCCCTAAGCCAGAGGTTGCCAGCGGCCAGCAGCCACTCCCAGTTAAACTGGTGAGAAGAAAGCAGGATAACTGACTGGTTGTGGGTTGCGTAATCCGAGAACAGTTCTGCATTGGTGAAGTGCATTCGTTTTTTTAACTCCTCCGCATCAATAGTCAGTAATTTCAGTGTTTCAACCACATAGTCGCACAAGTTCCGGTAAAATTGCCGGGCAATGGCTTTTCGTTCCTGATAAGGTTTATCCGGAAAGGAATTTTGGAGATTTCTTTCCACCAGCTTTCTTCTGTACCGGATGAGGTAATAGCTGAAAAAGTACAAAGCATCGGAGATCCGGTAAAGTATGGCAAAGGGTAGCCGCGAGAGAATAACCAGAAGGTACATGAACTGCTGAACGGATAAAAGGCCAAGTTAACAACTATTCTTATTTTTGCGCGGCAGCTATGCAAAACAAGGTAGTGGTTATCACAGGCGGAAGTTCCGGCATCGGTAAGGCGCTTGCTTTTGAATTCGGAAAGCATGGGTCCAAAGTTCTGATCACGGGCAGAAATGCCAGGGAGTTAAACCGTGCTGTGACCGAGTTGAAGCAAAGCGGCATTGAGGCAGTGGGCTTTCAGGCCGATGTAAGCGTTGAAGAAGACAACAAGAGGATGGCCGAAGAAGCCATCAGGCTATACGGCACCATTCACGTGCTGATTGCCAATGCCGGAATTTCCATGCGCGCCTTGTTTGAAGAAGTTGACCTGGCGGTAGTGAAAAAAGTAATGGACATCAACTTCTATGGCGTGCTGTATGCCACCCGGTATTGCCTTCCTGAAATTGTAAAGAATAAAGGCTCAGTAGTGGGCATTTCATCCATTGCTGGTTACCGGGGTTTGCCCGGTCGCACGGGATACTCGGCTTCGAAGTTTGCATTGAATGGTTTTTTGGAGGTGCTGCGCACCGAATATTTAAAGCGGGGCGTGCATGTGCTTACGGCCTGCCCGGGATTTACGGCTTCCAACATCCGCAAGCGATCGTTGACAAAAGACGGAAGTTCACAGGGTGAATCGCCCCGCAACGAACAAAAAATGATGACCGCGGAGGAATGCGCCCGGCACATTTACCGCGCCACGGTAAAGCGCAAGCGAACGCTCATTCTCACCACCCAGGGCAAACTGGCCGTTTGGCTCAATAAGTGGTGGCCCTCGCTGGCCGACCAGATGGTGTATAACGTAATGGCTAAGGAAGCCAATGCACCAATAAACTGATCAGGTTTTGTTCAAAAAAACTAGTTTGGCATTATCGGCTTTGTTGATGGTTTTGTAAAACTCAACCAGTTCGGAATAGGTTGCTGCGGGATACTCGCCTTTTTCAATCCTAATCCTGCGGATATAAACAACATCCCCTGCATCAATAGTAACGGATGCGTGGTATTCGCCAAACCTTGATTTGATCTGAACAGGCTCAGGAAGAAATTCAGGATACAATCCTTCCGGCATACGATATCGCACGGTGTCAATATCGATGTAGGCATTTTTCCGTACTATGGGGTTTTTACGGTTTTCATTTCTTTCGGGTACGAAGGAGGAACGGTTCATCAGGTTTGGAGTAAGAAACAACCGCTTGCCGGTAACCGATGCGCAGCGAGGAAGGGACAATTCAAGATTAACGATGACAGACGGAATACGCTCCCGGTTTTCGGATACACTGTACGAAGTGATATCGAAGCTGGGAATGGACGTATTGTTTTGAGCCCATTTTTTTTCCTTATCCGCTTGCCCGATAACAAAATTCAGTCCGTTGCTTTCTGATTGCAGGCCCCGGTAGGTTGTTTTTACCGTAGCGGTAGCATTGCCGTTATTATCAACAAATACGGTTGCGCTGCGCGACTGAACATTATCTTCAGCCCGGTAAACAGGGGTGTTCACCAGCCTGGCACCGGTTTCGGTAATAGCCAGCGCTTTACGGTCGCCCGTAAACGTTCCGGCATAGCCAAACGGATTGGTTTGGCTGGTGCACTCCAGCCAAATGGTATCGGCACCCATGGGCACGCACACCACGGCATGATTGAATTGTGAAGAAGGGAAATCGAGTTGCATGGGTGCCGCATCGCGCCCTGCCCGGATAAGGGTATAATGCGATTTGATTCCGAGTACCTCCAGCATCGAAACCATGTAATTCGACAAGGCTTTGCAATCGCCATAGCCGGTTTTTTCTACCACGCTGGCCTCAAACGGCTGAAAGCCGCCAATGCCCAATTGAATGCTTACGTAGCGTGTGCGGTTCTGCATATATTCATAAACCGCTTTAATTTTTTCTTCATCGGTTTTAAGATTTGCGGTAAGTTCTATCACTTTAGCCTTGGCTTCCTCGGGCAGTTGGTTCCGGCCTTTGTTTAACGAGATTATCCATTTGCCGAAATCTTCCCACGATTCGGCCGAGCCTTTGTACCCTTCAAACTCAAAGTGGGAGGGTGCAAACATGATGTGGGGGATCATGCTTTGTTTCGGTGGGCCGTATGGCTCCAGCGTAATCGGCTTAATGTTCTGAAAACTCCACTTCAGTATTTTTTTTCCATCGGCTGCCGCACTTTCAACCGGATCAGCAGTAAAGTTGCAAACTTTGTACTTCGGGGTGAGGTGTTCGGGAAAGATAAGCTGAACTACGGAGTTCTGAACACCCACCTGCTCATCGGGAATTACCGCAAAGGCAGGGATCATAAAGAGGTATTTGTACTCGATTTCGTATTCAAACTCAACCGTATAAGGATATACCCCGTGGGTCAGGTTGGCCGCTTTAAGCCGGTTATCGCTATACAAACTGAAGCCGTCAAATGCGCTTTGATCGTAGATGTCTGATTGCTTTAGTCGTTTGATAAGTTTGCCGGAGGCATCGTAGGAGGCACCGCTAAACACGGATACTTTGCTGAGTTTATCGTAACCGATTACTTCCTGCGCGTATTTTTTTCCATTTTCGTTGAATATGGTCACTACCTGATAAATGTAAAGCGTTGCTTTGTTTTGCGCGTGTATCGTAAACCGCATCTGGTCTTCGCGAAAGACCGCGTTGGCGTTTTCTTTTAATTCTGCTGGTATTTCGCTTACCGGAAATTTAAGATCTCCGGCAAATAGGGTTGTGCAAAAGGCCAGTGCGCTGATTATCAGATAAGCTGGTTTCATGGTTTCTT
>CAYNIH010000009.1:0-22775 GCA_964397115.1 uncultured Roseivirgaceae bacterium
TCAACCACAATCAGGCCAGGGCAAACACTTATACTTAGCAACTAACCTCTATGGCGAGTCCACTGTTAAAAACAGGTTACCGAACGCAAATCCCTTTCGCCCGAATAGAAGAAGTTTATTAAATCGCGGTATAAATCTGCTGGTGACTTCTGCTAAATCGCGCATTATATTGTAAACTCGCAGTTATGAACAAACTGGCAGTATTTTTCCTGCTTATCATTCTTGCCCTGTCCTGCAATACCCGGAACAACCCCGAATACCTACCGGTAGCCACCGGCAAACCTGGTGATCTTATTCTTATCATGGATTCTGTTCAGTGGAACGGTGCGCTGGGCGATGAACTTCGGAAAATTTTCAAAGCCGAAGTACCCGGCCTTCCCCGTGAAGAGCCTATGTTTAACCTGATTTACGTTTATCCCCGCAAGGGCGCAACCCTGCTTACGCAAATCCGGAACCTGGTTTTCGTATTTACGCTCGACCAGAAAACCCCCGGCTCGCGCATCATGAAAGAAGGCTTTGATGCCGAAACGCTTACCCGCATCGAAACCGATACAATTTATTTTATTTCAACAGCCACCGATGAATATGCCCGCGGCCAGGAAGTGATGTACCTCTTTGGAAATACCGAGGACAACCTGATTCGCCACCTGAAAGAAAACGGAGATCGCATCCGTAATTTTTTTAATGAAACTGAAAAGAAAAGAATGGTAGCTGCACTTACCGGCACCACCACCACAAAAGCACTCACGGAATTTTTGCGTAAAGAAAAAGGAATTGAGTTACGCCTGCCTTTTGGATTTAAAGTAGCCGATAACCGGACCGATTTTGTTTGGCTGCGCCAGATGGATGCCCGGGCAGATAAAAGCGTGTGGATTACCTGGAAACCTTACGAAAGTGAATACCAGTTTTTGCCCGACAGCCTTATTGCCTGGCGGAATGACGTTTTAAAGCAATTTATTTTTGAAGATCCTGACAACCCCGACAGCTTCGTGGTAACCGAAACCCAGGTACCCTTTAAACCGGTAAGGGCAAGGCAGTTCACGTTTAACAATTCGTTTGCTATGGAACTGCGCGGCCTGTGGAAAACCAACACCAATACCATGGGCGGGCCTTTCATCAGCTATGCCATAGCTAACCCGCAACAAGGATTAATCTACTACCTCGAAGGGTTCTGCTACAGCCCGGGTAAAGACCAACGTGAAACCATACGCGAACTGGAAGCCGTATTATCAACCTTCCGGATAACCGACAAGAAAGCTGCTGACAAAAAATAACCTGTTGCCGCATGAAAGTTGCCGGTGAGTGCAAAACCGGCCGTGTATGTATATTTGACTGCCCTAACCCCACGCTATGTCTATTAAAATCCGCAAACAGGAGGCGCTCAACTACCACATGCAGGGACAACCTGGTAAGATTGAAGTAGTGCCTACCAAAATGCTCAGTTCTCAAATCGACCTGGCCCTGGCTTACTCTCCCGGTGTGGCCGAGCCCTGCAAGGAGATTGCCGCCAATAAGGAAGAGGCGTACAAGTACACATCCAAAGGAAACCTCGTGGCAGTTATTTCAAACGGCACGGCTGTACTGGGCCTTGGCAACATCGGGGCAGATGCCGCCAAACCGGTAATGGAAGGCAAAGGTGTGCTCTTTAAAAAATTTGCCGGTATTGATGTATTTGATATTGAAATAGACGAAACCGATCCCGACAAATTCATCCACATCGTTAAATCGCTTGAACCCACTTTTGGCGGAGTAAACCTTGAAGACATTAAAGCCCCTGAGTGTTTTAAAATTGAGCAGGAACTGCGTGAAAAATTGAACATTCCCGTCATGCACGATGATCAGCACGGAACGGCAATCATCTCAGGTGCTGCCCTGCTGAATGCGCTTGAACTGGTGGGAAAAAGGATCAGTGAAATTAAACTGGTTGTAAATGGAGCAGGTGCAGCGGCCGTAAGTTGTACCCGTTTGTATTTTCAGCTTGGGCTAAAACCCGAAAATACCATTATGTGCGACAGCAGGGGCGTTATTCGCAAAGACCGGCTCGACCTGGACCCTATTAAGGCTGAGTTCGCAACAGCAAAAAACATAAACACCCTTCAGGAAGCCATGAAAGGAGCCGATGTATTTGTAGGGCTTTCCAAAGCCGATGTGCTTACAGCGACTGATATTCAGGCGATGGCCCAAAATCCCATTGTGTTTGCGCTGGCAAATCCAAATCCTGAAATTGATTACGAAACAGCCACCAAATCACGGCCCGACCTGATAATGGCCACCGGCCGCTCGGATCACCCCAATCAGGTTAACAACGTGCTGGGCTTCCCTTACATTTTCCGAGGGGCACTGGATGTACGGGCCACCGAAATCAATGAGGAGATGAAACTGGCAGCCGTATACGCCTTGGCCAAACTGGCCAAAGAACCGGTGCCCGACATGGTGGTGAAAGCCTATGGCGATGACAAGCTTTCGTTTGGCCGGAATTACCTCATCCCAAAACCCCTTGATCCGCGGCTGATAACCACCATTTCTCCTGCCGTAGCCAAAGCAGCGATGGACTCAGGCATGGCTAAAATTCCCATTACCGACTGGGGGGCCTATCACCAGCAACTGCTCAATCGGATAGGCATTGACCAAAAACTAATGACGCGCATCATTGATCGGGCCAAGAAAGATCCGAAACGGGTGGTCTTTTCAGAAGCCCATCACCATAAAATTTTAAAAGCCGCACAAATTCTGCAGGACGAAGGCATTGCCAAACCCATTTTGCTTGGCGATAAAGCAGAAATCGAAAACCTGATTACCGAACACAAACTTGAACTGGATTGCCCAATCATCAACACCCATGACGAACAGGAAAAATGCAAAGTATTTGCTGAACTGCTTTACCGGAAACGGCAACGAAAAGGATTAACCTACCGCGATTGCCTGCAACTGATGCGCGACAGAAACTACTATGGCGCCATGATGGTGGAGACAGGCGAAGCCGATGCCCTGGTTAGCGGACTCACCAAAGATTACCCGAAAACCATTTTACCTTCCCTGCGCATTATCGGCATGGCCGAAGGGGTGAGCCGTGTTGCCGGCATGTACATCATCCTTAACAAAAAAGGCACGTTTTTCTTTGCCGATACAACCGTTAACCTTAATCCTTCAGCCCATGAATTAGTGGACATTATTGGCTTGACGGCACGGGGTGTGCGGTTCTTTGATATGGAGCCGCGCATTGCGGTGTTGTCGTATTCAAATTTTGGCTCATCAAAAGGAGAAGTTCCTGAAAAAACCAGTCAGGCCGTTAAACTGGCCCGCCAGAAATACCCCAACCTGGTTATTGATGGCGACATTCAGGCAAACGTGGCACTGAACACGGAGTTACAAAAAGAAAATTATCCGTTCAGCGCACTGGTAAACGAAGGGGCCAACACACTCATTTTTCCTAACCTGGCTTCAGGAAACATCGCCTACAAACTGCTCATGGAAATTGGCGGAGCCGAGGCCATTGGCCCGATATTGCTGGGAATGAAAAAACCCGTACACGTGCTGCAACTGGGTAGCTCCATCCGCGAAATCGTAAACATGGCAGCCATTGCCGTAGTGGACGCTCAATTGCACAAACAGAATGACCACCTTTAGATTGTAGATTGTAGATTGATACCTGTAGATTTAGCGCTAAATCGCCAATCTAAAATCGCAAATCTCAAATCGAATGATATCATTTCTAAAAGGAAAACTTGTTCAAAAAGATCCGACTCATGTTACGGTTGAAGTGAACGGTGTGGGCTATCACGTTAACATCTCCGTACAGACTTTTGCGGATATCAAGGAACAGGAAAGCATACTTATTTACACGCACCTTGCCATCCGTGAAGATGCCCACGTACTTTACGGCTTCAGCACTGAAACAGAAAAAAAACTCTTTCAACAGCTGATTTCAGTGAATGGTGTAGGCCCGAGCACGGCCATCGTCATGCTCTCCTACCTGTCGGCCGATGAATTGCGGCAGGCCATTGCTTGCGAAGATGCTGCAACCCTGCAACGGATAAAAGGCATTGGCGGAAAAACCGCGCAACGGGTAATTATTGAACTCAAGGATAAGGTCCGTAAAGAGTACCCGGAAGATAAGCAGGCGCCAATTTCGGGAGTCTTGCACAATACGTTGCGAACCGAGGCGTTAACTGCTTTAATCACCTTAGGGATTACCCGAAGTGCGGCCGAGAAAAGTGTGGATGCGGTCCTGAAAAGATCAGGAAATACGATTACTTTGGAGGATTTAGTGAAACAAGCACTTAAAAACGCCTGAGTCACACCCAGACCTTGAACCGATTGAAGTTACCCTCAGCCATTGCACATGTTCTGCTAACGGCAAGTGCTGCCGTTTTTGGCGCTGACGCCCTGGCGATTGCCCTTCAGCAGCAGGATACCACCCGCCAGCAATCGTACCGGCCTACCCGCAGGCCGACCTTTCAGTTGCGCGACCGCTATGGCGACCCGTTCTCAAATACCACCACTTCCTCCCCGCTGTTCCTCAAAGACCCCACCAAGGTTAACTACGATATTGAACTGGACTCAGGCCTGAATTACACCATCTATGAAAAAGTAGGAGGCCTTAACTACCGGCCGGTTACCACCATGTCGTTCCAGGAGTTTAATGCCTACCAGGAACGCCAGATGCTAAAAAATTACTGGCAGGGTAAATCACGCAGCCTGGATGGGCAGAGTGCCGTAAACGGACGGGGCTTCGCTCCGAAAATTTTCATCAGCCCGGTGCTGGATCGCATTTTTGGCGGCAGTTATGTTGAGCTTGTTCCGCGCGGATTTGTTACCCTTGATTTTGGTGCCTCGTTTCAGCGGATAAACAATCCGAACATACCCATCCGCCAGCAACGCAATGGCGGCTTTGAATTCGACCAGCAAATCAACATGAGCGTTATCGGCAAAGTAGGCGAAAAACTTGCCGTGAATGCCAACTTCGATAACAACAACTCGTTCGATTTCCAGAACAACATGAAGGTTGAGTACACCGGCTTTAAGGAAGATATTCTTAAAAAGCTGGAGATCGGTAACGTAAGCCTGCCGTTGAACAACTCGCTGATTCAGGGATCGCAAAACCTGCTTGGGGTCAAAGCCCAACTGCAGTTTGGTAAAATGTATGTAACCGCAATCGCCTCCACACAGCGAGGCAAAGTGGCGTCAATTGATATACCGGGTGGCAATCAGGGCCAGGGCCGTCCCTTCGAAATCATTTCCTCCAACTATGATGAAAATCGGAATTTTTTTCTCGGACATTTCTTCCGCGACAATTATGAAGAGTGGTTGAAAAACCCGCCTCAGATTTATTCAGGAGTGAACATCACCCGCGTAGAAGTATACCTGCTGAACCGAAATAACGACACGCAAACCCTGCGCAACATTGTGGGGTTAATGGATCTGGGGGAAGGGTCGCGCGTGTACAATGCCAACGTGCAGGCACGTGTGCCTGGGCCAAATGTAAACTCCGCCAACGACCTGAGCCAGGTTTTTGCATTAACCGCGGCAGAACGCGATGCCCAAGCCATTAACAACGTCCTCGAAAATGTACTCTATGGGCCGGGGGCACTGGTTAACGGAACCGACTATGAAAAAATAACCAGTGCACGCAAATTAAATCCTACCGAGTTCACCTTTCACAAACAGTTAGGCTACATTACCCTGCTCCGCAAACTGCAGAATGACGAGGCCTTGGCTGTTGCTTATGAGTACACCTACAATGGAAGAACTTATAAGGTGGGTGAGCTTTCGGAAGATTACGCCAGCCGCCCCGACAACGAAGTGCTTTTTTTGAAACTTTTGCGTCCGCGTAAAATTGCGATACGTGATGCCCAGCAACGCATCATTCCCACCTGGGATCTGATGATGAAAAATATCTACACGTTAAATGTATCGCAACTTTCGCGTGAAGGATTTCAGCTCCGCATTGTTTATCGCGATGACCGCACCGGTATTGATAACCCACAACTCCAGGAAGGGGTGAATGTGCGCAACCGTCAGCTCATCGAAATCCTCGGGCTTGACCGGCTTAACCCCGTTAATGATCTGCAACGTGACGGCAACTTCGATTTTGTTGAAGGCCTCACCATTAATGTACAAAACGGGATGATCATCTTTCCGTTTGTTGAACCCTTCAACACCGCCTTGCGAAAGGCCTTTGCTGGCGAACCTCAGGAAGATTTCCTCATCAATAAATACGTGTACGACACCTTGTACCGCACCACCAAAGCCGATGCCGAGCTGCTCACCACCAAAAACAAATTCTTCCTGGTAGGTACTTATGTTGCGGGCTCCTCCAAGGAAATTCTTATTCCCGGTTTTGGCGTATCGCAAGGATCGGTACGGGTATATGCCGGTGGTGCACCCCTTAACGAAGGAACAGACTATACCGTTGATTATACCTTCGGGCGGATAACCATTTTGAACGATGCCATCCTCAATTCGGGAAAAAACATCAGCGTACAATATGAACAGTCTGACCCGTTTGCTTTTCAAACCCGATCGCTGCTGGGCACCCGGTTTGATTATAAGCTAAGCGATGAAGTGAATTTCGGCTCAACACTTCTCTATTATAATGAGCGGCCGGTAATAAGCCGCAACCTGATTGGTACCGAACCGGCCCGAAACCTGCAGTACGGTTTTGATTTTAATCTGCGTAAAGACAGCCGGCTGCTTACCAAACTGGTAGATGCCCTGCCCGGAATTCAAACCAAGGAAAAATCAAGTTTAAACTGGAGCGGTGAGTTTGCCCAACTGTTACCGGGCACCTCAAACAAGGTAAATGGGGAGGGCACCGGCTACATCGATGATTTTGAAAACACGGCCACACCCTTCTCACTAATGAACCCGGCAAGTTGGAAACTTGCTGCCCCTCCGCGTACAACCGATAACCGGTTCGACCCGAGTAACGGAGCACAAAACGATATTCGTGCAGGCTTCAAACGCGCAAAGTTGGCCTGGTACATCGTTGATAACCAGTTCTACCGCGATGGAGGACAGTACAAACCGCCAAATATTTCCAGTTCCGATCTGCAGAATCATTATGTACGAGCTGTTGGTCCTCAGGAAATTTTTCCGCTGCGAAACCTGACCCAGGGAAATTTCTTTGAAACGGTATTTGATGTGGCCTATTACCCCACCGAGCGCGGACCCTTCAACTACGATACTCAAAATATTGACGCAGCCACCGGTGATTTTACCAACCCGGCCGACCGTTGGGCGGGTATCACTACGGCCATCCGCACCGAAGTGGATTTTGATAAAGCCAATATCGAATACGTTGAATTTTGGCTGCTTGATCCCTTCATTAACTACACCGAAAACGGAAAAATCATTGACGGAAAGTTTAACGAATTTAATACCACCGGTGGAAAACTTATTTTTCATCTCGGCAGCATCAGCGAAGACATTATGCGCGATGGAAAGCACGCCTTCGAAAACGGGCTTCCCCCCGATGGAGATGTGTCCAAAGCCACCGAAAATAACTGGGGATTTGTTACCAACCAGCAATACATTACCAACGCATTTGATAATTCTACGTCATCACGCGACAACCAGGACGTGGGTTTGGATGGTGTACGCAACGATGTGGAGCCGGTTAAATTCCAAACTTTTTTAACGGATGCAGCCGCAATGCTCAACACCGACCCCCTTACCGCCCTTCAGGCCGACCCGTCATCCGATAATTTTACTTACTTCTTCGGAAGCGAATTGGATGCTAAGAATGCCAAGGTGCTTGAACGTTATAAAAACTTTAACGGAACAGATGGTAATACACCCATAACCGGCAACACCGATATCGCCCGCTTTGGCAGCCCGTACCCGGATAACGAAGACTTAAATGCCGACAATACTCTTAGCGAACTGGAAGAATATTACGAATACAGCATTGACCTAAAACCCGGGCAACTTGAAATAGGCAAAAAGTACATCGTTGATAAAATTACCACTACCGCAACCGGTGGCACAGACCTGGTAACCTGGTACCTGATCAGAATACCGGTAAGAAATTTTGAAGGCCGGTTTGGTAACATTGAAGGGTTTAAGTCCATCCGGTATGCACGCATGGTGCTTACTGATTTTCAGCAGCCGGTGGTACTGCGCTTTGCAAACTTCAGGATGATCGGCAGCCGGTGGAGAAGGTACCTGGCCAGCCTTGAAGAAGGCGGTCTTATACCTGACAGCGAACCGGATTTTGACAACTTTACCATTTCGGTGGTTAACATTGAAGAAAACGCGGCCGCTGATCCAAACGGAAACAAATCACCTTATGTGGTTCCACCGGGCATTAAGCGCGATCGCGACAATACCTCATCCGTTCCGCGGCAACTCAATGAACAGTCTATCCAATTGTGCATCGACAACCTGAAAGATGGTGACGCACGGGCCATTTACAAAAATGTGGAAATGGATTTCTTCAATTACGGCCGCATTAAAATGTTTGTGCATGCCAACAGCGAATCGGATGATGACGACATGGTAGTGTTTATGCGCCTGGGTACCGATTTCGACCAGAACTACTATGAAGTTGAACTCCCGCTGAAAATCACCAAACCAGCCAACACGCAGGATCCGCGCGCCATATGGCCGGAAGAAAATGAATTCGATTTTAAACTGGATAACCTTTATGCCCTGAAAGCCGAACGCGACCGGTTAAAATTCCCCCTGCCGGTGGCCTACCCGCTGGAAGGGCCGCGTGTAATTGGCAGACATGGATACCGGGTTGTGGGCCGGCCCGATCTGAGCAGCGTGCGCACCATTATGATTGGTGTACGCAACCCGCGAACTTCCGACAAACGCCCGCATTCGGTATGCATCTGGGCCAACGAACTGCGGCTTACTGATTTCGACCGCACAGCAGGCTGGGCCGTCAACACTGCCTTGGGTGTAAAACTTGCCGATTTTGCCACTGTCTCCACTTCATTGCGATACACCACGTTTGGTTTTGGAAGCGTCAGTTCAAAAGTAAGCGAACGCACCCGCGAAGAGATAACAGCTTTTGACATTACGTCAAGTATTAATGTTGATAAATTGCTGCCCGGCAACCACGGCCTCGTTATCCCGCTGCTACTGAGTTACCAAACAACCAACATCAATCCAAACTACGATCCGGCCAACCCTGACCAGCGGCTGGATGCCGCCTTAAAATCTTTTTCCTCCGATGCAGAGCGAAATGCTTACCTCAGCATTATCCGCGACCGCGAGGAACGAAGAGCCTTCAATTTTACCAATGTGCGCAAAACAAAAGTCAATCAGAATGCCCGATCCAACCTGTGGGACATTGAAAATTTTTCATTCAGCTACCGTTACAGCGAAATCACCAGAAGAAACTTTAACATAGCCGACTTTATAAAACAGGATTACGGAGGCTCCATTGCGTACAACTTTTCTCCAAAGGGTGCAGGGATAGAGCCCTTTAAAAAATCAGAAGGATTAAAATCGCCCTACCTGAAATTTATTAAGGATTTTAATTTCAGTTTACTGCCCTCCACCATTGCCGTCCGTGGAGACCTGGACCGATCTTTCTCGCGCACGATTTATCGGAATTCCCTGTCTGATTCTGAGCCAAACTACCTCAAGTATTTTACTTTTAACCGGACTTACAATTTGCAGTGGAATCTCTCCAGAAGCCTCGCGCTCACCTATGCCGCCCGCGCCAATGCCATCATTGATGAGCCCGAAGGCGATATCAATACACAAGAAAAACGCGACAGCATTATGACGAACCTCAAAAAATTCGGGAGGATGAAAAATTTTGATCAAAGTATTACCATCAACTACACCATTCCGCTCGATAAATTTCCGGTTACCGATTGGCTGGGTGCCGACTACCGCTACCAGGTTAATTACAACTGGAAGGCCGGGCCTTTTAATAAACCTGATGATCAGGTAAAACCTGGTGAGCAGGATTTACCCGACAGCCTGGATTTTAAAAACACCATCCAAAACAACCGCGAACAGACGCTCACCGGCCGGTTAGATCTGGTAAAACTTTACAACAAGGTGGGCTTTCTGAAAAAAATCAATACTCCCTCAAAACCGCCAGCCCGCCAGCCTGCCCAGCCCGATACCACTAAAACCACCCCACCGCTGGTGAAAGGATTTTTGCGGTTACTCATGTCGCTGCGGTCCATTAACGGAACCTACTCCGTTATTGAAGGTACCATTTTGCCAGGCTTTGAACCCACACCCCGCTTTTTGGGAATGGATAGCGAGTGGACTGCGCCCGGCTGGGGTTTTGTTTTTGGAAGTCAGAATCCGGATATCCGCTTCAAGTCGGCTCAAAACGGGTGGCTTACCACCAGTTCTTCGCTTACTGCGCCCTTTACACAATCCGTTACCCGGGCCATAAGCGCCCGCGCCAACATTGAACCCTCGCCCGACTTGAAAATTCAACTCGACATTAAGAAAGACGTGACCGATGCCTACCAGGAGATATTCCGGTTCGATAATGTGATGAACGATTACGTTTCGTTAAACCCCAGCCGTACCGGCAGCTATAAAATTTCGACCATCGCTATTGAAACCGCCTTTCGTTCCGACAACAACGAACTGGTTTCATCAACCTTTAAACGGTTTGAACAAAACCTGGATGACATTACCAATCGCTTCAGGGCCATTACCGGCAACGAGTACGACACCGTTGGCCAGGATGTTGTGATTCCGGCATTTATCGCTACTTACACTGGCAAAGATGTTAATAAAGTAAGTCTTAGTCCCTTCCCGAAAAGTCCATTGCCCAACTGGCGACTCGATTATACCGGCCTGACCAAAATAAAGAGCATTGGCGATAAATTTCAATCCGTAACCCTTTCACATGCCTATACAGCATCCTATTCGGTGATGAATTACTCCAACTCCCTGCAATACGGAGGCATTGATACGGTTGGAATAAACGTACCGATAGAGAAATACAACAACGGCATCTATTCCTATCCGAACACAAGCGGGCAAATTATTCCGATTTACGTGATCAGCCAGGTTTTGATTTCGGAGCAGTTTGCTCCGCTAATCGGAATAAACCTGCGCACCAAGAGCAGGCTGACCGCAAGGGCGGAATACAAAACCAAACGTGACCTGGCACTCAACATCTCCAACGCACAAATAACCGAAGTGAATACCAAAGATGTTTCGGTTGAGGTGGGCTATACCAAAAACAACATGAAGCTTCCTTTCAAATCGGATGGGCGCACCCTTGTGTTGAAAAACGATGTCACCTTCCGCCTGAACCTAACCGTGTCTGATCAATCCACCATTCAGCGAAAAATTAACGATTTGAATGTGCTGACTAATGGCAACATCAACTTCCAGTTGAGACCTAACATCAGCTACGTAGTGAATCAGAAATTAAACATTCAGGCATACTTCGAGCGCACCATCAACGAACCGCAGGTTTCCAATTCATTCCGCAGGGCTACTACCCGGTTCGGCTTCCAGGTGCGATTTAGCCTCGCCCAATAATTATGTGGCTTCACCGGTCGGCAACAAACAATTGTATTAAATTTGGGGCTTTAATTTAAGCCTTATGAACATACCCGCTGAACTTCGCTACACCAAAGACCACGAATGGATTAAACTGGACGGGAGCACCGCCACCATCGGCATTACCGATTTTGCCCAGAGTGAATTGGGAGATATTGTTTACGTTGACATTACCACCCTTGGACAGGAGGTAAATCAACATGATGTTTTTGGTACGGTGGAAGCCGTGAAAACCGTTTCTGATTTATACATGCCGGTTAGCGGTAAAATAATTGAAGTTAATTCCGCCCTCGAAGCCAGCCCCGAAAAAGTAAATGCTGACCCGTATGGCGAAGGCTGGATGGTAAAAGCAGAAGTTAAAAACCCGGCTGAAGTGGCCGCACTGCTCACTGCCGAACAATACAAAGAACTGATTGGCAAATAACCTGTTATAGATCAGGCTTCCATGATTGAATTACCTACCATAGCACCACCGCAGAACCGAAAACCCAACTGGCTTCGCGTTAAGTTGCCCGTTGGCCCGGAGTATGCCCGGGTGCGCAGGCTGGTTGATGAAAATAAGCTGCACACCATTTGCGAAAGCGGCAATTGCCCCAACATGGGCGAGTGCTGGGGTGCCGGTACGGCAACCTTCATGATCCTGGGTAACATCTGCACACGCAGTTGCACCTTTTGTGCAGTGGCTACCGGCAGGCCTACCGAATACGATACAGAAGAACCGCGCAGGGTGGCCGAGGCCATCTATCGGATGGGCGTAAAGCACGCGGTAATCACTTCGGTTAACCGCGATGAACTGAAAGACCGGGGCGCTGAAATCTGGTACCAAACCGTTGTTGAAACAAAAAAACTCAGTCCGGCCACCACCATCGAAACCCTTATCCCTGATACCAAAGGGAACTGGGATGCCCTGTACCGGATGATTGAAGGCGGCCAGGAAGTAGTAAGCCACAACATGGAAACCGTAGAACGGCTTTACCGCATGGTGCGGCCGCAGGCAAGATATGAGCGCAGCCTGGAGCAACTAAAACGGATCAGGGAAGTCGGCAAGCGCACCAAATCGGGCATTATGCTGGGTGTTGGCGAAACAAAAGAAGAGGTGTTTAAGGCGATGGATGACCTGGTTGAGCACGGATTGCTGATTTTAACCCTTGGCCAGTACCTGCAACCTACCAAACTGCACCTGGAAGTGGCCGAGTACATCCACCCCGATACGTTTGAGATGTATAAGGAGGAGGGACTGAAACGTGGCCTGAAGTATGTCGAATCCGGGCCGCTGGTACGGTCGAGTTATCATGCTGAGCGCCACGTGCACGTTCCCCTAAACTGAGCCCTTTCGGCTATTTCTGTGTCCTACCCTAAACCTGATTTTCTTCATGTAAAGCGTTTTTTATTTGCCGCATTACAGCCCTACATTTGTGGCACTTTTTAAAACCGATTACCACCCATACCTGTTATCAGCACATGAGTTTCAATCCGTACTATTCCGAAAAATTTGAATCGCGCCATAACGGCCCCGATGCCCGGCAAATCGAACAGATGCTTGGCGTTATCAACGCCCCTTCGGTGGATGCCCTTATGGAACAAACCATTCCGGCAAACATCCGGTTAACCAAAAAACTTAACCTCCCTGCGGCCAAACCAGAAGCACAATTTCTGCATGATTTCAGGCAACTGGCTTTACAAAATAAAATATTCAAATCCTACATCGGCATGGGTTATTACCATACCCATACGCCAACCGTGATCCTGCGCAACATTCTTGAAAACCCGGGTTGGTACACTGCCTATACACCCTATCAGGCTGAGATTGCACAAGGGCGACTGGAAGCATTGATTAATTATCAGACCCTGATTATTGATTTGACTGGCATGGAAATCGCCAATGCTTCGTTGCTCGATGAAGGCACAGCGGCAGCCGAAGCGATGCACCTGCTCCATGCTTCGGTTAAAGCATCCAAGAAAAATGCGTCAACTTTTTTTGTGGATAAGAACACCTTTCCGCAAACCATTGATGTACTTAAAACCCGTTCGGCCCCGCTGGGCGTAAAGCTGGTTGTTGGCGATGTGACCACATTGGATGTTACTGACCCTGATTTATTTGCCGTGCTCCTTCAATATCCTGACGGTAACGGAGCCATTGCCGATCACACCGCATTCATCCAGGCCGCCCACGAGCACGATGTGTTTGTAGCCGTTGCTGCCGATTTGCTCGCACTTACCATTCTGAAATCGCCCGGAGAAATGGGTGCCGATGTGGTGGTGGGCTCAAGCCAGCGGTTTGGCATCCCCATGGGATTTGGCGGCCCTCACGCAGCCTACTTTGCTACCAAAGATGAATTTAAACGGCAGATGCCCGGCCGCATTATCGGTGCCTCGGTAGATGCACAAGGTAAACCCGGCTTCCGCATGGCGTTGCAAACCCGCGAACAACATATTCGCAGGGAAAAAGCTACCTCCAACATCTGCACCGCACAGGTGTTGCTGGCCGTAATGGCCGGTATGTATGCCGTGTACCACGGCCCCGAAGGCCTTAAAAAAATTGCAGGCCGCGTGCACGCATTAACCAACCGGTTAAACAAAGGGCTGAAAGCCGCAGGAATACGACAAGTTAACAACCATTACTTTGACACCTTAAAGGTAGAAGTGAACGATAAAGAAGCGATCCGCAAGGAAGCCGAGAAGCGGCAGGTTAACCTACGGTACTTTATGGATAACCATATCGGCATTTCGCTTGACGAAACAACTACCGTTAATGACGTTAACGAACTTCTGGAAATTTTCGGGGCACCGGCAATGCCGCTCGATGCGACCGCTGAAAATGGCATGCAGCAGAAACAAAGCGAGGGCATACCAACTGCGTTGCACCGCACCTCCGCTTTCTTAACACACCCCGTTTTTAACACGCACCATGCCGAGCATAAAATGTTGCGCTACATCAAAAAACTGGAGAACAAAGATCTGTCCATGGTGCACTCCATGATTTCTCTCGGCTCGTGCACGATGAAACTGAACGCCACTACCGAAATGATTCCGGTAACCTGGCCTGAATTTGGCAACATTCATCCCTTTGCTCCGGCTTCGCAAACAAAAGGTTACCAGCAACTGATTAATGACCTGGAAACCTGGCTTGCCGAAATCACGGGCTTTACCGGGGTTTCGTTGCAACCCAACAGTGGAGCCCAAGGCGAATATGCCGGGCTGATGGTTATCCGCGCCTATCATCAAAACCGTAACGAAGTACATCGCAACATAGCCCTCATCCCCGCCTCGGCCCATGGCACTAATCCGGCCAGTGCAGTAATGGCGGGCATGCAGGTGGTTATTGTAAAATCTGATAATGAAGGTAAAATTGACGTTGCCGACCTGAAAGCAAAAGCCGAACAGCACAGTCATAACCTGGCCTGCCTCATGGTAACCTACCCGTCAACCCACGGTGTTTTTGAAGAAGCTATTACCGACATCTGTCAAACCATTCACCAGTATGGCGGGCTGGTTTATATGGATGGCGCCAACATGAACGCCCAGGTTGGGTTAACGTCACCGGCCAACATTGGTGCCGATGTGTGCCACCTTAACCTGCACAAAACCTTTTGCATCCCTCATGGCGGTGGCGGCCCGGGCATGGGCCCGATATGTGTAAACGATAAGTTAAAACCCTTTCTACCCGGAAATCCGGTGGTTAAAACCGGTGGCGAAAAGGCCATCACAGCCGTGTCGGCTGCTCCGTGGGGAAGCGCTAGCATTCTTGCCATCTCCTATGCCTACATTGCCCTGATGGGCAGCGAAGGGTTAACCAACGCCACCAAACTGGCCATCCTGAACGCCAACTACATCAAGTCGCGGTTAAGCGGCCACTACCCGATTCTTTATACCGGAACCAACGGCCGATGTGCTCATGAAATGATTGTTGACTGCCGCGAATTCAAGAAAGCCGGTATTGAGGTGGAAGATATTGCCAAGCGGCTGATGGACTATGGATTTCATGCTCCCACAGTTTCATTCCCCGTGGCCGGAACGTTAATGATCGAACCTACCGAAAGTGAAACCAAAGAAGAGCTTGACCGGTTCTGCGATGCGCTAATTGAAATCCGAAATGAGATCCATGAAGTGGAAGAAGGCAAAGCCGATAAGGAAAATAATGTATTAAAGAACGCGCCTCACACTGCATCGGTTATCACGGCTGATAATTGGAACAGGCCGTATAGCCGGCAGAAGGCGGCTTATCCGCTGCCGTTTGTTCGTGAAGCGAAATTCTGGCCCAGCGTTAGCCGCATTGACAATGCGTATGGCGACCGGAACCTGGTGTGCAGTTGCCTGCCGGTTGAGGCCTTTGAAGAAAAGTCGGAAACGGTTTCAGCCTGATTACCTGACAAAGAACCACAGAACACCCAGAAGGGTAATTACTATCGAAGCTATCCACAGGTAAAGCACCCATTTTACCGCGCGCTCCGATGAAGTGGTAATGCGTTTCATGCGTTCAAGCACATAGCTGCGTTTAGAAGACTCAGCGTTGCGTTTATTGTTCTGCATGATCAGAATTTGGCTTTCATACAAAACTATAGAAACTAGTAACCTTAGCGCAATCCGTATTGGTCAATTAGGTAAATCAAAGCAGCCATGGATGCAGCCCCGAGTTCCAGTTCGCGCTTGTCCACCTTATCAAACGTATCCTCGGGTGTGTGGTGAAAGTTGAAATACCGTTGAGAGTCGGGCAGGAAGCCCATTAATGGCACACCCTGGGGCGCCAGCGGACTGATGTCGGCCCCGCCTCCTTCCTGGCTAAAGTCAGTTAAGCCGTAAGGTTCCAGCAGTGGTTTCCAGCTTCTGATCTGTTCCTTTGCTTTTGGATCAGCAGGCATGGTGAAGCCACGGGGTGTGAACCCGCCCCGGTCCGACTCCATAGCCGCAATATGTTTTTCCTTGTTCAACTCAGCTTGCCTGGCATACTCAATGCCACCCCGTAAACCGTTCTCTTCATTCATAAACATCACCGCGCGAATGGTGTGCTTTGGTTGGTAGCCGAGGGCCTTGAAAAGGCGAAGCACTTCAATCGACTGCACACAGCCGGTACCATCATCATGGGCACCCTGGCCCAAATCCCAACTGTCGAGGTGGCCGCCTACAACAATAATTTCATCCGGATAGTGCGTCCCCTTCAGTTCACCAATTACATTGAATGAGGGCGCATCGGGTAGCTGTTCGCAATGTGTTTCCATGTAAAATTTCAGTTCCCTATCTTCTTTCAGCAGGTCGCTGAGCAAATCAGCATGTTGAGTGGCAATGGCAATGGCGGGTATTTTCGGAATGTTTAACGCATAGCGCAGCGAACCGGTATGCGGGTAGCTTTCCTGATTAACACCCATTGAACGGACAATGGCGGCCACGGCTCCGTACTTTGCCGCCTCCGAAGCGCCATTGGCGCGTTGATCAACCGCACCGCCATAGGAGGCAAACATCTGCAACAGCTTGGGGTCCATGGGCCGGTTGTAAAAAACTATCTTTCCTTTTATAGATCCTTTTTCTCCAAGGGCTTTCAGTTCATCCCAGGTTTTCACTTCCACTACGTTAGCCAGTACGCCTCCGGGCCCCGTACCGATGGCATTACCCAAGGCGCAAACGTTTACCTCCTGCACACCCAGCTTCTTTGAATTAACAATCCTGCCAATCTCCTTTTTTCCGCGTACCCAGTGCGGAACCATTACCGGTTGAAGCCACACCGAGTCAAATCCATAGTGCTTCATGATGTGGCGTGTCCACTCCACCGAAGCGGCTGCTCCCGGTGAACCGCTCAGCCGCGGACCAATTTTTGTGCACAGGTATTCCAGCATTTCGTATGACTGACCGCGAGACAAGGCCTCATCATAAATTTTCCTGATAAATTGTTCATCAACCGATTGGGCAAATGAACCATTCAGTGCAAGCCATGCCAGTGTTGAACATAAAAAGTATTTCATATCATCTTTAAATTTTCAATTAACAAATCAATCATTCAACAAATCAACCGCAAATCAATCAATCAACTTTGCGTATTTAATGATATACATGTGATGGTCCGGATCAAAATCATTTAAAAACAAAACTCCTTCAAGGGTAATCTGCCGGGTAACAAACTTTATGGTTTGTTTTGTTTGAATTTCAACAACGGTTTCAGGTCCTGCGCCTCCACAGAAATAACACTGATTGAACGGCAGGGAAGACAGCATGTACTCGTTCCTGCCTCCCAACTCAGCCATCGGTATTAAGTACCCTTTTATCCGAACCACCTTGCCATTATAACTCCACAGGCGTTTGCTGAACGTTGGTGATTCCATCTCAAAGCCGGTTTCCGGGCTCTTCCTTCTATCGTACCCAACTTCGGCCAGCACATGCCACACATTGAGTTCCTGCGCCTGAACGACCACGGTAAACACCAGACTGATAAATGTTAACTTTCTCATGGAGTCATTACCTTGCGTTAAGATAATTTCTTTATCCCTATTAATGACTGAAAATTTACTGTTGGCAACTGCCGGGCTTATCGGTGGTTTAATTGCCGGACTTACGGGCATTGGAACAGGATTTATGATGCTGGCGGTTATCCCGCTGGTGCTTAGCCGGTTTGGAGTACCCGAGCAGTACGTTGTATCCGTAACCATCGCCAATGCAATTTTCGCTACCCTCATTTCATCGTTTGCCAACATGGCCACCACCATCCGCAGAAAATCCTTTTACCTGTATGAAACCAAATGGACAGCCCTGGGAGCTGTGGTTGCCTCCTTCGTTGTTTTTGAAACAGTGGCCAAAAGCAGTTTTTACTCGCGCAATTTCTTTAACGGTGTGGTTGTGTTTTTTATGTTTATCATCATCATTCAGACATTCAAAAAACTTAAACTTTCTAACCCGCAGGACGAGCATATCACCAAACTCAGGTTGATGCTTACCGGGGGAGCAGCCGGTACGGCTGCAGCCTTAACCGGGCTGGGTGGAGGCACACTGGTCATTCCGCTGCTTAATCTCTGGCAAAAGGTTGACATTATGAAGGCCAAATCCATTTCATTTGGCACCATCTTCGCCATTGCGCTGTGGCTTTCTGTTAACAATCTTTTACTGGAACCAACCTATCCCATTCCGGGCAGCCTCGGCCTGATTGTATTCCCGATGATCATTCCGATTTCCATTGGCGTGCTGATTGGCTCACCGGTGGGCGTTCTGCTCAGTCATAAAATTCCATCCCGAACGGTTACCATTCTTTTTCTGGCGGTCATCAGCATAGTGGCTATCCAGAAAATTGCTGAACTGGTGTGGTTATAGGTACTCGGCAACAAGAGTTATATTAATTCGTAATTTGGATGTTCTAAATGGTTTGTTATGCCCTTCCTTTTTGACGCTTTTGACAACTGGAAAAAATATGCCACTGAAAGCAACATGACGTTACCTCAGGTAGTAATGGAATACGAACGCTCCCAGCGCGGCCGCACCGATGAAGAGATTATCAAAGGACTTGAAAAAGCCTGGACGGTGATGAAAGAGGCCGTGCACACCGGCCTCACGGAAGAAATGAAATCCCGTTCGGGCATGGTAAACAACGGGGCGAAAAAAGTGTATAATTATCCGTTGCCAGTGCTCTCAAAAGAATTTCAAAACCTTATCTCGCGGGCGCTGGCGGCAAAAGAAGTTAACTCCTGCATGGGCCGGGTAGTGGCTGCCCCTACGGCCGGTGCCAGTGGTATTATGCCGGGTGTACTATTCACCTTGCAGGAAATTCACCAGGTTGACGATCGCAAAATCATTGATGCCATGCTGCTGGCAGCAGGCGTTGCCCTTATCATGGAACAGAAAGCCAGCATTGCCGGTGCGGTGGGGGGCTGCCAGGCCGAAACAGGAACGGCTGCCGCAATGGGTGCCGCTTCAATTGTATATTGTTTGGGAGGAACCACCGATCAGATTTTTAATGCCATTGCCATTACGGTGCAATGCATGCTGGGATTAGTGTGCGATCCCGTAGCGGGCCTTGTAGAAGTGCCCTGCATTGTGCGCAACGCCAGTGCGGCCGCCATTGCCTTCAGCTCGGCTCAGATAGGCTTGGCGGATGTAAGCAGCGTTATACCGGTTGACGAAGTAATTGAAGCCATGGGTGAAGTAGGCGCCAGCATGGAAACCCGTTATAAGGAAACGGCTTTAGGCGGACTGGCCGCCACCAAAACCGGGCAGGCCATTGCTAAAAAAGTGCTAATCCACGACATTGAGGTACTGCCCGATGAACCGAACGGTTAAAAATTTGCTATCCGGTATTACTCCACCCGTTACAGTATTGATAACATTCGGACTGCTCCCCATCATGATTTGGCCTCATACTCCGCACAGTCCAACCCAAGTTCATCGGTAATTTCGTCCCTCATTTCAATAGGCACTACGATATCGAAATTCATCATCCTTCCATCATCTTACTCCTAACGGTTCTGCTTAAACTGTGTATTTACCGTATTGTGCACACCCTGCAGCGCAATCTTGTAGAAGGTTGAGGGGTACCGGCTTACGTCAATGAGGCAACTGCGTTGTGAATTGGTGCAGCCTTTCATTTGAATCCAATTATCATTCAATCCGTATTTAAAGTTATCCGTAGTTGACAAATACACATTGACCATTTTGTCGGTGCCAAATGAATCCCATGTCAGTTGCACTTTTTTTCCTTCATTAACCAGCAGGACACTGAGGTTCCCAACCGAAACCGGTCCGATAAACGGCACCCCGTCCCATTCACGGCTGATGGTTTCCGGTGGAGCAATTTGTAAATGCCGGAGCATGGAAGGCAGGATATCCACAGCAGCGGTGCCGTTGCCGAACCGGCTGTTCAGGTTATTAACATTGGTGGCAATCCAAACGGTGCGCTCACGATCACTTTGACTTCCATGCCCTTTGCCGGTTAACGGATCGCGCCCATGGTCGGTTGTTACCACCACCATCCAGTGTTCATTAAACTGATTCTGCCGGAATTTTACTGCTTCCCATATCCGCCCAACTTGGGCATCGGCCAGCCGGATGGCCTCTTCATATTCCGGACCATCGCCATAGCGATGACCCACATCATCGGTGTACTCCAGGTAAACCCACGACAGGTCGGGTGCCTGTTCGCGGATATAGCGGGCAGCCTCTTTGGATACATGCTCGTCTATTTCAAAAATGTATTTCTTTTCCGCATCATGAGGAAACTGCTTCTCATCCAGTTCAAACCCATCAAAGGCATAATTCATTTTTATATTGCCCGCTGTTTCCAGTCCTTCACCAATCAGTTTGGTGCGGTTATCCTTCCAGGTAGAAAAGATGGCCATCTTTAGATCGGGCTTTGCTTGTTTTGCTATCCTGAAAATATTCCAGTAATGGTAATTGGGTTTCTTTATGTTGTTATCCCAAACGTTGTGCTTGTTCGACCAGGTACCGGTTAACACATGGTTGTAACCCGGGGCCGAAATGGTGGGCGATTGATTATAGGAACCGTGGACGCCCCCGGTGTACGCCCGGGTGTACCCTCCTGCTTTGGCAATGGCATCAATTGCCGGAGTTTCAACCTTTTCGAGCGCATCGGCCGAAATCCCATCAAGCAGGATAAGGATAGTTTTTCGTTGAGCTTCAACCCACCCGGGGTTCACACCCAATAGTATAGTGAGGATGCTGATAATTCTGGTCATTGCCACTGTTGTACGAATGCCGGAAGCACGTTATTGCCGAAGGTGTAAATGGCCACCGAAAAAACAGTAGCCCATACCGCCCCGCTGATGAACATATAAATCAAAATCTTGTCCTTTGGACTGCCAAAGGCAACCGCCAGTATGGTACCGCCAATTGGCGTAAACAGCAAGGGAGTTAAAAACGCCACACCGGTAAGACCGTATTTCTTCCAAATGATTACAAACCTGCGGTTGCCTTGTGAAAATTTTTCTCGCTTGCTGAAAAACCGGTGAATAATCTTGTCGCGCAGCCAGTCGCCAAAAAAGGTAAAAGCAGTTACGCTGGCCATCATTCCGGCAACAGTAGCAATAATGGTGGTTACCAAATGCAGCCCAAGCCCGTATCCGCCCAGCGGACCAAAAATAAATTTAACCGAACTGGAGGCGGCAACCGGTAAAGCCTTCAATAACTCTTCCCACATAGCTACAAAAAATCAAATCTTTTCTCCGAAACACAAATCGCCTGCATCGCCCAGGCCGGGCACAATGTAGGCATGCGTATTCAATTTCTCATCCAGCGCCCACGTCCAAATGGATGAAGGCAATGTTAAATTTTGCCTGACGTATTCCACTCCTTCGGGCGCAGCTACCAGGGCAGCGATATGGAGGTGTGCCGGTCTTCCATTTTTAATTAATGCACTCACCGTCTTTACAAACGACTTTCCGGTGGCCAGCATCGGATCGATGAGTATAACCGTACGTCCCTTCAGGTCGGGCGCAGCGATATAGTCAAGGTTTATGGTAATTTCTTTTTCTCCTTCTTTTCGGTAAGCCCCGATAAATCCGCAATCGGATTGATTGAAAAAATCTTTGAACCCGTCAAAATAGGGTAATCCCGCCCTCAAAACCGTGATAAGCACAGGCTGCTCCTTCAACACCTTAACGCTCGATGTTCCTAGTGGTGTGTTAACTGTTTTCTCTATATAGTCAAGTCTTTTGGATATCTCATAAGCCATCAGGCTGCCCAGGCGAGCCATATTGAACCTGAATTGCTCGCGGTTTTGCTGTATGGTTTTGTCGCGCAGGTCAACTAAAAACTGGTTAGCCAGGGTGGCTTGTTGGTTGAGGATCGTCAGCATAGCTTTTTTATCTTCAAAATTTAGGATAAAGTTGTCATATGAACCGCAAAAAGCCTGTTAAAAAACCAAATCGGTATATCAAAACTTCAATTCGGTCTGACTTTTCCCTGTTGCAGGATCTCTGTGCCGTTCATGCACCTTCCGGTGCTGAGTTTGCGCTAACGGAATTCCTGCTGAACTACATCGTCAGGACAAAAAGAAACTGGAAAACAAAACCGCAACTCATTTATGGAGAAGGATTTCAGGATTGCCTCCTGCTGAAATTCGGCAAACCGCGCACAGCCATCTTTGCCCACATGGACTCGGTAGGATTTACCGTTCGGTACTTTAACCAACTACTCACCATTGGCAGCCCCGAAGCCGAAGCAGGAACTAAACTGGTAGGCCGCGACAGCCTGGGCGACATTGAATGCCAACTGGAATTTGATAAGGAGCATCACGCCTTCTACAAATTCGGCCGCACCATTGACCGGGGAACTTCGCTTACCTA
>CAYNIH010000010.1:0-14040 GCA_964397115.1 uncultured Roseivirgaceae bacterium
AGAAGTGATTAATGAATGGCATTTTAAGCTGTTGGGTGATCAACAACAACAAACGCAGGGAGGAAGTTCACAAGTATTACAGGCTTCGTTCTTACCGACAGAATTTGAATGCGGGAATGCGTTGTTGAATGCCGGAAGTACCCTTGTGGGTGTTAGTGAGCAAGGATTAAGATTTATTAGACGGTATCCCAACGGTCCAAGGGATATTGCTCGTGGAGTATCCAATCTCATAGGTAGTCGAGTTGGTACTCAAGCAACAGCAAATTTTCTTAAAAACTCTTTTAGTGGCACTAAAGTACTAGGCTCTAAGCTCGGTGCACTCGGGGTAATTGTATCAACAACAGACTATGTCGCAAATTTCAGTGATAAGAGTGGCTATGATCACGCAAGTTACTGGACTGGCATGGGTGTATTGGCTATAAGTTATGCATTTCCAGTTGTGGGTATACTTTATGGTGGTGGTCAATTGGTATCCTACCTATACAATGGGAAATCATTAGATTAAATGTCGGTAAAGCGTTAGGCTATTAGATTTGAGTATGGTAAAATTGTTGTATAAAATCATTCACTATGAATTGTCACCAGATCATAAGGATAATGTTCTAAGATCGTTTTATTTTATCTGGGCAATTATAACGACATTACCGGTTATTGCGATCTACGTACTTTTTAGGAATTATTCTTTCGGAGAAAGCTTATTTAATGAACTATTGTTTTACGGTATTGAAATCACAGTTATCTGCTTTACTTATTATCTCATTGTGATTCGTGAAGCAAAGTTGTTTATAGAAACACCAGTTGGTATAGAATACTTTGACTTTGGAAAGTTTAATGGGATACTAAAGATACTCGCTTTTCTTTTTTTGCTTGGTGTGGTTGTAGTCTTTGGTAGGATGTTCTTTGTTTTTTGGAGTAGTTGATCATCAAACGCAAAATGGGCCTTGCCTGGATTGCCCCAATCCAACTGACCCGAGAAACAAGAATAAAACAACAAGGGAGATATTTACTGGCAAGAGATTTTGGAATGAATCTTTAGATAGAATAAATGAAATCAAGAATAATAAAATTTACCCTTGGAATAATGACTCATACCCTTGGTATAAAGAATTTCTATGGAATGTTTATGAGGCAATTGGTTGGGTTGGTGATAGAATTATTTACGGAATAAACCCTTATCATGATTCATTAATTCATCCTTGGGGATATCATAAAGAAACACACAGGGAATTTTTCTATAAAAATCGAAAACAATATTTGCCACATCTAATTAATTTATGAAAAAAATACTTACATCCATCGTTGTTACTTCTGTAATAATGTTTTTTTATTCATTTCATATGAATATACAGGCTGTTCACTCACTTGTTCAGGCAGAAGCAATTATGAATATTATTTCGAATGATTCGGTTACTATTGAAAGTAATGATTCAAAAAAGTTAAACTATGCACTAGCCAACATAGAAGGAGCGAACGAAGCGATTTCCATCAACGTCAAAATTCTATGGCTCTTTATACTTATTAATATAATTGTATCAATTGTAGGGCTTTGGAAGCAGACTAAACAAAATTGATACAAGGGTAATCAAATTAATAACTGAGATATTCTGATGATTTTAAATTAGTACATACCAAGAGTAACATAGTATAATAACAACTCCCCTCCGCCTTTCCTTCCCCGCAGAGTCTCCGCTTCGGGACTCTGCGGCACCGGCATCTAGATGATTAACGGATAATGAAAATTCATTATCTTCATGAACGATGAGCGTACGCAAAGCTATAGGCTAAAAGAGTGGTAATTTTCCCTCCCCGCAGAGTCTCCGCTGCGGGACTCTGCGGCTTGTTTTACCATTGAGGTGGCGCGGTAGCGTACGGGTAAGATTTGCAACAAGGTTATCCATGGTTTTTCTTGGCAGGGGGCACTGCGGTAATGGCAATTAACCGGCAGTTGAAATACACGTAATATTTTTATTTTTGCACCCACACGAATAACCAGCAACGAAAAGCAAACAACTATGAAGTACCTCCTCCTCATCATTTTCACCCTAACCACGCTGAGTTTTACCGCCTGCACCGGCAAAAAAGAAGAAACGGCTGCCGCTGAGCAAACCGAGTGGCCCCAGATGGATGAATTTCACCTGATTATGGCCGAAAGTTTTCATCCCTACAAAGATTCGTCAAACCTGGCGCCCGCCAAAGCCCAGGCTGCCGAAATGGCCGCCAACGCAGCCCGCTGGGCCGAGGCCCCGCTGCCCGAAAAGGTGAACAACGAAAAAGTGAAAGAATACATTGCCACGCTGAAAACCGAAACCGCAGCTTTTGCCGAGCTGGTGAAAACCGGTGACGATGCGCAACTAGGCGAGGCGCTTACCGACCTGCACGACCTGTTCCACGCCATCCAGGACGCCTGGTACGGCAGGGGCGATGGGCATAAGCACGAACATAAACATTAAAAGAGTTTTACAGTTATATTGAGCAGTTGGCCATAGAGTCAACTGCTTTTTTTATGCTTAAAGTTGCCTGGGCTCCTTCGTACGTGTTGCCGCTGCCGCCCAATCATCGTTTCCCGATGAGTAAATATGAGGTGCTGCCCCAGCAGTTGCTCTACGAGGGCACGATAAAAGAGTCAAACCTCTTTTCTCCGGAACCGCTCGCTGAACGCTGGATTGTAACTACCCATGCTGCCGACTATTGGCATAGGCTTAATAGGTTATCCCTGTCACCGCAGGAGGTCAGGCGCACGGGCTTTCCGCTAACCTCCGAACTGGTGCATCGCGAGATCACCATCATGAACGGCACGCTGCAATGTGCGGAATACGCCTTTAAGCATGGGGTGGCCATGAACATTGCCGGGGGCACGCACCACGCTTTTACCAACAGGGGCGAGGGGTTTTGTTTACTTAACGACATAGCCATTGCCGCCAATTACCTGCTCGAAAAAAAACTGGCTAGCCGCATTTTGGTGGTTGACCTTGACGTGCACCAGGGCAACGGCACGGCACAGATTTTCAGGCACGAGCCCCACGTGTTTACTTTTTCCATGCACGGGGCCAACAACTATCCGCTCGTAAAAGAACAATCCGATCTGGACATCGGCCTGCCTGATGGCACGGACGACTCGTTTTACCTGAAGACGCTGGATGCCAACCTGAAAAACCTGATGGATAAGGTGCAACCTGATTTTATTTTCTTCCAGTCAGGCGTAGATATTCTCGACACCGATAAACTGGGCAAGTTGTCGGTGAGCCGGCAGGGCTGCAAACAGCGCGACCGCCTGGTGCTGGAAACAGCCAAACGAAACCAGGTGCCCATTGTGGCCAGCATGGGCGGGGGATATTCTGAAGATTTTCGCGACATTATCGAAGCGCACGCCAACACCTATCGGCTGGCCCAGGAAATCTTTTTTTAGCCGGTAAGGAAAATAAGTCTGCATCCGCCTATCTTAACGGTAATAAACCGGTAGCATTCCACGCGGCAAATGGATTACGGGTAACAGCAAATGACAAGACGGATTTTCTATTTCACCATCAGCCTGCTACCAACCGTTATGTATGGCTAAAAAATCGCAGTGGACGGAAATCGGAAAGAGAAAGCTTGAGCTTTCCAACCTCGATAAGGTGCTCTTTCCGGAGGATGGCATCGTTAAAGCCGAAGTGATTGAATATTACCTGAAGATAGCCCCGACCATTTTAACACACATTAAAGGCAGGGCCCTTACCCTTATCCGATACCCCGATGGCATCCATGGCGAAATGTTTTATCAGAAAAACAGGCCGGAATGGGCGCCCCCGTGGGTAGAATTTGAAAACCTGGGCAAAGAAGAAAAGAAAGATTACATCATCGCCACCGAGCCGGCCACCTTGGTATGGCTGGCCAACCTGGCTGCACTGGAACTGCACCAGCTCCACAGCCGGAAACCCAACTTCGATTGCCCCGATTACATGGTGTTCGATCTCGACCCGCCCGAAGGGTACGATTTCAAAAAAGTAGTTCCGCTGGCTTTTGAATTGAAGGCCTACATCGAGTCATTCGGATATACTGCCTTTGCCAAAACTACCGGTGGCAAAGGCATTCACATCTGCTGCCCGATAACGCCAACGTTCGATTTCCACACTGTGTTTGAAACTGCCCGGCTTATCGCACAACCCTTTGTTGAGCGGAATGCGTCAACAACAACCCTTCACATAAAAAAAGAGGCACGCAAGGGAAGGGTGCTGATTGATATTTACCGGATCCGGTCGGGGCAAAGTATCGTATCGCCCTACAGCCTGCGCGGCAGGGTGGGAGCACCGGTTTCCATGCCGCTGCGATGGGAAGAGTTGGAGCGGTTGCAGAAACCTGCAGATTACAACATCCACACGGCTTTGGATAAGGTGCTGTCCGATGGCGATGCCTGGGAAGGGATGGATGCCTATGCGATTGAACTCCACAACCACCGCTCGAAAAAAATTGTTAAAGAACTCCCGGTTTCAAAAAAGAGAAAAACACCCGCTCAGTTGGAGTCGTACGAAAAAAAGCGCGACTTCAACAAAACAGCCGAACCCGAAGCCCGGCTGGCCGAAGGGGCGGGCAACAGCTTTGTTATCCACCGCCACCATGCATCCCACCTTCATTACGATCTGCGGCTGGAGCAGGATGGGGTGCTTAAATCATGGGCCGTGCCTCGAGGCCTTCCGCCCCATCCCGGGGTAAAGCGCCTGGCTGTTCAAACCGAAGACCATCCGATGAAATACCTGACCTTCGATGGCAAAATCCCGAAAGGGCAGTATGGCGGTGGCGATATGTGGATCTATGCGTTGGGAAAGTACACGATAACCAAAGAGAAGAAAGACGGGTTTTACTTCAGGCTCAGCAGCAAGGAACTAACCGGTGAATACCGCATCTACCGGATTAAAGAAAAAGAATTTTTGCTGGAGCGGGTAGATACCCCACAGGTTGATTACCTGCACGATGCCATTGAGCCCATGCTCTCCGGCAGTGCCGAAAAATTGCCGGCCGGTAACGATTACCTCTACGAAGTAAAGTGGGATGGCATCCGGGCAATGATTGCCGTTGAAGAAGGCCAGGTGCGCATCCGCAGCCGCAATCAAAATGATATTACCAGCCAATTCCCTGAACTGCTCGCAGCCGATAAAGCCTTCCGGGCAACGTGCGGGTTGTTCGATGCGGAAATCGTGTGCCTGAACAAGCAGGGCAAACCGGAATTTAAGAAGGTGATAAACCGGTTGATGGCCTCGGGCGAGACCAACATTCAAAAGCTGGCTAAATCATCACCGGTGTATTGTTACCTCTTCGATTGCCTGTATATGGATGGGCGCAGCCTGGTGAATGAGCCCCTGGTAAAACGAAAGGAGTGGCTGAAAGATGCAATCAGGAAAGATACGCCTTACCGGGTAAGCGAATGGGTGGATGATGGCCAATCGTTACTTGAGGCCGCCAGGGAACATGACCTGGAAGGAATCATGGCTAAACAAAAGTCGGGCAAGTATTACCCCGGCAAGCGCACCGATGCGTGGCTGAAAATTAAAATCAGGAGAACCAGCGAATGCGTGATCATCGGGTATAACCAAGGAAAAGGGAACCGAAGTTCAACATTTGGCGGGCTGCACATTGCCGAACGGGAAGGGAATAACCTGGTGTACAGGGGAAAAGTAGGTACCGGCTTTGACGATGCCACAATAAAGGAAATAAGCAGCCAAATCAGAAAACTGAAAATAATCAACAAACCGGTAGAGGGCAAAGTGCTCGATGAAAAGGTTTCAACCTGGGTAGAACCGAAAATTATGCTCGAAGTGAGTTATGCCTCGTTAACACCGGATAAAAATTTCAGGGAGCCGGTATTTGTGCGGTTGCGACCAGATCTGATGATGTAACGCCCTGCAAGGGGAATAGAATCCATCAAATTGATAGTTGCTTTTCTCCTACGGGATTGTGTCGATTCAACTCCCCAATGAAGCATTGAAAACTAAGTTGTAAAATTAATTGTTAAAATACTTTATATCAATTATTTAGAATTGTATATTTAATCTTTTAAAGCAAGTATATGCGCGCCATCTGGAAAGGTCATATCCGGTTTTCACTAGTCACCATCCCCATCCGAATCTATAATGCCATCGATTCTGCGCAGACCATCAGTTTTAACTTGTTGTCGAGGGAGGGGCACAATCCGGTGGCCTATGAAAAGAAAGACAAGGTTACCGGCAAGGTGCTGCGGAACGAGGACATCGTGAAGGGCTACCAGTATGAGCCAGGGCAGTATGTGATTATTGAACAGGAGGATTTGGATAAAGTTAAACTGAAGAGTACAAAAGTGATTGAGATAGAAGGCTTTGTAAAAGCTGACGAAGTTCACCCCAGCCTGTACGAATCGCCTTACTTCATTGGTCCCGATGGCGAAGTGGCTGCAAAAACCTATGCGCTGCTGGCGGCTACGCTTAAAGAAACTGGTAAAGTAGGTGTGGGAAAAGTGGTTCTGCGCGACCGTGAAACGCCCGTTTTGCTTAACCCGCACGAAGGGGGCATTTTACTTTACAGGCTGCGCTATCCAAATGAAGTACGCAGCATTAAGGAAGTGCCGCAATTGCTTGAAGCTAAAGCGGATAAAGAACAACTTAAACTGGCCAAATCGCTGGTCGACTCCATGACCACTAAGTTTGCCAACATTAAAATGGAGGATCACTATGCCGATGAACTGAGGAAAATCATCCAGGCAAAGATTGAAGGAAAAGAAATCATTTCTATAGAGGAGGCCGAACCCGAAGTGGTGGATATCATGACGGCCCTGAAAGCAAGCATCGAGCGGGCGAAGAAAAAGCCGATGGAAAAGGCCAAAGGGGATATTGGTGTAAAAGAATCCCGATTAAAAACTCTAAAGCGTAAAGCCGGTTAAAAGCCTTTAGTATGAAAAGTTCTTTGACAGAACTTATCAAATGCGGTCAAACCGAAAACCCTATTCACGTCCGATACACTATCGGGCAAATTACAAAACTCTTATCCTACGAATTTATTTTGCTTGTATGCATTGCAATTATCATTGCCGTTCCGGTTACCTGGTACGCAGCAGCAAATTGGCTGCAGCGTTATGCCTATCGCATACAGGTTAGCCCGATTGTATTCATCATCACGGCACTATTTGCGATAATCCTTACATTATTAACCGTAGGCATTCAGGCCATAAGAGCAGCCTCCGCCAATCCGGTAGATAGCTTACGGACTGAATAATGAAGTGAGTGATTGATTCAACAATTGATTTAGCCGACAAAAACTTGCACAACCGACAAGCCAAATACATGCTCCTGTACCTGGCTATTTCGTATCTTTGCCGCTATGGCGAAAGTGGTAAAATTTCCCGGGCCGACCCCTGAAAAATTCGGACTGCAAAAGGTTCATAAAAGAAAGGACACCGTTGAAGCCAAACCCGGGCAGCTTAGCCTGTTTGGCGGCCGGGTAGTCAAGTTGAATCAACTCAGCGCCTTCGAGGAGGCCCTGATGGTGGATGAGGCAGGCGACACGGCACAAGCCAAAATGCTTTATCAAAAAGCCATTGAGGAGAACGACTATACTGCTGATGCGTGGTGCAACCTGGGCATTATCGAATCGCAGACCGGTAATCATGCCCGCGCCATTGATGCGTTTACAAAATGCCTTAGCCATGAGCCCAGGCATTACGAGGCCCACTATAACCTGGCCAACCTGTATGCCGAAGTCGGCAACTATGCACTCGCAAAAGTTCATTATGCCATTGCTTCTGAGATCGAACCGGCTTTCCCTAACAGCTATTTTAACCTGGGCCTTACCCTTGCCATGAACAAGGAATACGAAGAAGCCATCCGGGTGCTCAACAAATACTGCAGTCTCACCTCTACCGATGAATACCGTCAGGAGGCAATGGCGCTGATTACCCAACTCCAGTCCATTACCGGGTAGCTAAACCGACCAGAAGGTTACAAAAAAAAGCACCAGCCGATACGCTTCAAGTGCCAGAAACAAGCCAAGAATAACCAGCACGCTCTTCATCCAAAGCCTGATGCCTTTCTGTCCGTAAAAAGTTGCCGAAGCACGGTAAACAAAATAGAGGTTGGTGGCAACGAAAAAACCGGTTAGCATGTTTTCGTTCAGGTAACCCTGCCACGGCAGATTGGTAATTTTGAACAGGCTGTTCACTAACCAAAGCACTGCCGAAAGCAGGATGGCATTGACAAAAAGGTTAAAACAGGCCAGCTCAACAGAAAGGGTGGCATGATCGGTAAAATACCGGTTTTTCTTTTTCAGGTATATCAGGCTCAGCGGGAGTGTGGCTAGCAGCACATAAAGCACCACCAGTAACTTGGCCAGGCTGGTTGATTTGGCGTTATACATCAATTCATAGCCTTCCATGCTTAATCCGGCACCGGTTATTTTATTAAGCACGAGCGGCCGCACCCAACTGCTGTGAAACAGAAAATACATTTGTGTACGGAGCGAGGAATTAAAAAGTTGAAGTAGCGGAAAGAGAAAATAAATGAGGTTTAAAATAAAGAACAATTGCAACGGCCGCAGGTATTTCACCCTCCGTCCGTCAGCATATTCCTTAGAAAGAAAACCCGGGTTTTTAATAATCAGCCAAAGTGTTTTAACAAACCGGTTATCGGCAAAGGTTATAGCAATGAGGATGTTGGAGAGAAACGATTTTAGCGACCTGTCCTTTGGTTCAATCACCTTCTCCCCGCATTGGTTGCAATAGACTCCGGTAAAGATGTTGCCGCAGCTTTTGCAGGTGTGCTCCGGAGCCTGAGTATCCATAATATGCCGAATAGGTGGTTGCCTGTGCCAGCAAAACTACGCAGACACCCTGTAAATACCTTATTCGCTTCCTTACCTAGCTGATTAGTAACTACTTATGAATAAAAACAAGAACCGTTGTTAAATTCAATTCATTTTTTATACTTTTAAAGTACTGATTAATAAGTTATTAATATCTTTTACTTAATTTTTTAATACAACTAATTCAGATGTGCTATGGAAATATTTTTTGCCATCGTTTCGATTTTGGCTTTTGAGTTTGGCTTGTGCCTGTTTTGTTTCGTTAAGAAGTCGGCCCAATCATTTATTCCCCAATAGTTTACCAATAACTTGGGTTTTTTACCCGCGGTGGATGGAAGGACTTGCCGAAAAGCAGTACATTTTAACGGTTGCTGATTCAATCGGAACAGTTTCCGGCTTAATCAGTTTGCCGGCCAATCCCATGGCCATATTGGTATTGGCGCACGGAGCGGGTGCCGGCATGCAGCATGCTTTTATGCAGCGCATTACCCATGAACTGGCAGGCAGGCAGATTGGGATTATCCGGTACAATTTCCCGTTCATTGAAAATAAAAAGAGGCGGCCCGACCCGCCCGGTATTGCAGTGGCTACGGTAAGGGCAGCACTTGGTTATACAGCCCGCCAATACCCTGGCATTAACCTGTTTGCCGGAGGCAAATCATTTGGCGGGAGGATGACTTCACAGTGCATTGCCAAAAACGGTTCAGACAACATACGGGGTATAGTTTTTCTGGGCTTTCCGCTGCATCCACCGGGCAAACCCGGTACAGAGCGGGCTAACCATCTTAACGAAGTAGACATTCCAATGCTTTTTCTTCAGGGTTCCAACGATGCCTTGGCAACGCCTGAACTGATTACACAGGTCTGCTCGCAGTTGCCAAAAGCAAAACTTGTTAACTATCCTGGTGCTGATCACAGCTTTAAGTCACCAGGTCAGGATATCATCCCTATCCTCGCATCGCAAATCGCTTTATGGATTGCTGAAGTTAGCCGCAAGAGTTAAATCAAAATCAAACTTTACCTGGTAACAAAGTAAAGAATTAATTTTTGCCAGGAGACTTCTCCATCGGGCACTCGTCAACCCGGCTCCATTCCTGCATGGAACCATCGTACAGTTTCATGGTGTAGCCAAGGGCACGGCTGGCCAGGTAAACCACGCTGGCCGACTGGCCGATGAAACAATAGGATACCAGCTCTTTATCTTTTGTCGGGGCGATGGGGTTAAAATACTGCTGAAGCGAGTCGGCAGGCTTAAAGAAATTACCTGAGTTGATCAACTCCGTATAGGGAATGTTCTTTGCGCCTGCAATGTGGCCATCACGCGGATAACCGGAAGGGTCTCCATCATAAAACCGCTTTAAACGGGCGTCAACGATTGTGGAGGAACTGTCATTGAGTTTTTCCTGAACATAAAAGCGATCAACCAGTAATCCCTCAGGGCGGGCTTTAAAATTTCCTTTTTTTACCACCGGTAACTCGTTGGTAACCGGGTATCCGGCCTTCTTCCAGGCTTCAAGTCCACCGTTTAAAAAAGAAACCTGGCCTTTTAATCCCAGGTGCTCCAGCGTGAGGAACATGCGGGCGGCAGGCCCCACCTCGTTGCGAACATGACAAATGACAACATGGGAGTTAGCAGAAACGCCCATCCCTTGCAAAATCTCTGATGCCTTTGCTGGATCAGGGGCATTATAACTTCCCTCAGGCGAATCCGGTGCAAGCCAGCCGGGCCAGAGAAAGCGTGCGCCTGCCACGTGTTCCTTCTCGTAATCGAGGCGCAAAGCGTTAACCTGAAGCACCACCAAGTTAGCTTTTGAAAGGTTTTCATTTAACCATACTGCATCCACCAGTACAGGTACCTGCTGGGCGTTGGCCAGAGTAAATCCAGCCACCGAGATAACCCACACAACAATTCGTTTCATTTTGAAATAAGTTTAATACCTTAAGGGCTTAACCAAAGATACGTAGTAAACGGATAACTTTCCGGTAAAGTTCTGCTTCATGACGCTTGATAAAATATTCGGCATTAAGTACCCGATAATTGTGGCCCCGATGTTTCTTATTTCCAACACGGCCATGGTAAAAGCTGCCCTTGCCTGCGGGGTTACGGCCGCTTTCCCAGCGCTGAATTATCGTACTGATGCTGAACTGCGTGCGGCCATTAACGAGATAAGAGCTTCATCGGATAAGCCGTTTGGTGTAAACCTGATTGTCAACAAATCGAATCCGAAATACCACGGACAACTCCAAACACTACTTGAACTCCGTGTTAACTTCATCATCACATCACTCGGTAATCCAAAGGAAGTGATTGATAAATGCAAACCCCTTGGCATAAAGGTTTTTTGCGATGTTGTTGATTTGGACTACGCAAAAAAAGTGGAAACCCTAGGTGCCGATGCCGTGATTGCCGTTAATAACCGGGCAGGCGGACATGCCGGAAAACTTGCGCCCAAGGAACTGATTACCCTGCTGAGGGACACGATTAACCTGCCCATTATTTCAGCCGGGGGCATCGCCAGTGGAACAGACATCCGGCAGGCTATGGCATGGGGAGCAGCAGGCGTATCGGTGGGCACAATTTTTATTGCCAGCGAAGAATCGGCAGTTTCGCAGGATTACAAACAGGCCTGCATTGACTACGGTGCAAAGGATATTGTGCTCACCACTAAAATGTCGGGCTCACCTTTAACGGTTATCAACACACCGTATGTCCAGCAATTGGGAACAAAAGCTTCTTGGCTGGAGCGAATCATCCATTCGAACAAGCGGCTTAAAAAATATGCTAAAATGCTTCTTGCCGTGCGGGGGATGAGAGCGGTAGAAAAAGCTGCCTTTGGTGCCACCTACAAAACCGTGTGGTGTGCAGGCCCTGCCATTGAGCATGTCCATGCCATCCGGCCGATGAAGAGCATACTTAATCAATTAACCGAGGAATACGGCCAATGACTTTGATGCAGTAAATTTGATACTGAAATACCTGGAGATATGGATTCATTCTTAGCATTTTTCGAGGCAATGCCCACCTGGCAGCGTGCCGCATGGATAGGCATTTGTTTGGTTATCTGCTGGGTGTTGGAAGGAAACTTTCCTCTTTTTACGTTCGCTTACCGGAAATGGCGGCATGCCGGGGTAAACTTTGTATTCCTTTCAACAACCATTCTTATCAATACGCTGTTCGGCCTGGCCACAGTCGGTGTTTTTGAATGGACCAGCCGGAACCAGATTGGGTTAATCTATTTGGTTGATTTACCGGTATGGGTTGAACTGCTCATTTGCATTTTACTGTTTGAGCTGGTCGCCCAGTATTTTATCCATTTTTTATTGCACAAGTACAAGTGGATGTGGAAGTTTCACATGGTACACCACAGCGATACCCACCTGGATGCCACCAGCGGCACACGCCACCATCCCGGTGACTTTGCCATGCGTGAAATTTTTGCCCTGATGGTGGTGGTAGTAACCGGTTCTCCGCCTGCCTACTACTTTTTTTACAGGATACTAACCGTATTCTTTACCTACTTTACCCATGCCAACATTTACCTGCCCGTATGGATTGATAAGCCGCTCAGCTACATCTTCATTACACCGAACATGCATAAATTTCACCACCACTATAAACGCCCATGGACTGACTCGAACTTTGGCAATATGTTTTCTATATGGGACAGGCTGTTCGGAACGTTTGTTTACGATGATCCGAAGAAAATCCGGTACGGATTGGATGTGCTGGATGATGCCACCGATGAGAACATCGGCTTTCAGTTCAAAATTCCATTCAACAAATCAATCAAGACCGATTATTAAGGGCAATAGGGGCTGCCAGGCAACTGTCCGGTATGGCAAACGCATCAACCAGAGGAACGGCCTCGGTTCTTATATCCCAGCATAATTGGTTGAATAGTTTGCGTATGGCTTTGGTTTTTACGCCTTCCATATAACTCTGCTCCAGGTACCAGCTCTTGTTTTTTTCAAGTTGGGATAGGGCGTACAGGTTGTAGAGTTTTCTGAGTACGACCTGGCATTTCTCATCGGAAATATTTTCAACAGCCTGGTAAAATTGCTCAAGGATAATCCGTTCGACATAAGCAAAACCAACCTGCACAAGATGGTGCTGGCAAACATTAAACGCATCGAACGAATCCATTCCGTCATCAATGTGGCGTTTTAGTCGCTTGGCCACAGAAACAAGGATATCGCGTTCGCGGTACCGAAAAGCATTCTGATGAAACTCAGGGTCGAGCAAATGATCTTCATCGGTATTCCTGACAATGATGGGATTCATCTCGGTAAGGGTTGTGGCAGCCTGGCCTGCGAGGAAATTGAGCAGGCCAAAAGCGCTCATGCTGCTAAATTCCTGTTTAAATTCGGTTAGCCGGCTTTTTGCCACCAGTTGCATGAGTACGGTATTATCGCCTTCAAAGGTGGTGTAGATATCGGTATCGTTCTTCAAACTGCCGATGCGGTTTTCAAACAGGTACCCTTTGCCACCACAGGTTTCGCGGCATTCTTGTAGCGTGGCGGTGGTATTCCAGGTTGCCCAGGCCTTTAACCCGGCAGCGAGCGCTTCGATCTCCTGCATGTCTTCTTCGGTGCGATTAATAAACCGTTGGGTAAGGTATTGAAGGGCAAAATGCAGGGCATAAGCGTTGGCCAACAGCGGCATGAGTCTGCGCTGATGTGTCCGGTAATTCAGGATGGGCACTTCGGGCGCGCCTTCAGGTCCAAATTGTGTGCGCTTGTCTCCATAGCGTATGGCAATGGTTAGCCCTGCCTTAGCGGCAGCGTTGCCGGAGCGGGGTATGCCTATTCTTCCGCCTACCAGGGTGCCGAGCATGGTAAAAAACCTGCGGTTATCGCTGGTGATGGGGCTTTCAAATTGTCCTTTATCGTTTACCCTGGCAAACCGATCAAGCATCTCGTCTTTGGGAATCACCACGTTGTTGAAATAAATCACACCGTTGTCAACACCGTTAAGTCCCAGTTTGCGTCCGCAGTCTTCAATCGTAACTCCCGGCAACACGTTGCCTTGCTTATCACGAAGGGGCACAACAAAAGCGTTTACGCCAAAATCCTTGCCGTCAACAATAAGTTTGGCAAAAACAGTAGCCATTTGTCCGTGCCGTGCGGCATTGCCGATATATTCTTTGCGGGCATTTTCGTTTGGGGTGTGAATGGTGAACGTTTGATTGGCATGGTGGTAAGTTGCTGTTGTTTCCACTCCCCGCACATTAGAGCCATGGC
>CAYNIH010000010.1:14050-22384 GCA_964397115.1 uncultured Roseivirgaceae bacterium
TTATGTAATTTTTAAAGTCTTTTATTTAGATTCTTTTATCTGCAAAATACAAATTGGCTATTGTAAAATTTTGCCTAATACATATTATCAGATATTTCTACATTTATTAACAATATCCTTCAGGTATTTCTTGTGGTGCTTTTCCGTTCCCAAAAAGTAAATGCTCATTCCCCACAGGCCAAACTGAACACCGAATTTTACCACCAGGCTTAAATCGTGATAGCTCAGGGTTTCCATTACGGTAAAGTAGGCGGCCATATCGTTTTTGCCTCCGTATTCTTCCGGGTAGGCCAGGGATCCGAACCCCTGCCGGGCCAGCAACTTTGCCCAGTGCAAAACCTTTTCGCGGTAGTCGTTCAGGTTATCGGTTTCTATGTAGGCAAATTCAGGGTCGGAGAGGATGGTCTTTACCCGCCTTATCAGATCGGCCTGGTCGCCATCAAGCAATGCAGCCAGTGTAGCCACATCAAAGGTGCGCTCGGTGGCTTGTTTTTGGGTTAATGACGTGCGGTATTCGGGATGAAAAACATAAGCAGCTTCGCGACTGATTACACCGAGGCGCTGGTCGAGTTCAGAAAGCGACCGTAGGGTTTGATCTGGAATATCAATTTTGCCCGATGAACGGGTGGTGGCAAGTTTAACACCGATATCAGCCAGTGAATCGTTGGGCCCTGTCTCTATCTTTTGTATTTCACTTAGCCAGTTTTTGAGTTCGGCAGGGCCTGGTGGAGTCAACGGGTTGATTTGTGAACGCAAAATGTTGCGTTCCTCCTCAGTAAGCCACGTTTGTTTTTCAATAAGTGCCTCCAGGTTCTTAATTTCTCCGGGAGTCAGCACCGCATCGGACCACACCGTGTATAATGCCGGCAAATAGACCAACAGGCGCGGATTGTTTTTGGCGTGGGTGAAGTAACTCATCGGCATTAGTGATTCAGTTAAGCCGTGCCTCTACGGAAATAGCCGTTTTCAGCAGCTTTGAAATCGGGCAGTTGACTTCTGCATTTTTCACACATTCGTCAAACTTTTCTTTGCTGATGCCCGGCACGGTGGCCTGTACCATCAGGTGCGACTGGGTAACTGAGCCGCTGTCCAGGGTTATGATGCAGTCGGTTTTCAATTCCTGCGGGGTGAAGCCGGCTTCGCCCAGCACAAAGCTCAGTTTCATAGTAAAGCATCCGGCATGGGCTGCCGCAACAAGCTCTTCTGGATTAGTGCCAATGCCGCTTTCAAATCGCGAACTGAATGAATACTGTGTTTTATGCAAAACAGTGCTTTGGGTACTTAAATAACCGCTGCCCTCTTTTCCGGATCCGCTCCATACGGCTGTCGCTTTTCTTCGTATGCTCATAAATTTTTCATTGGTTGGAACCACCAAGTTACAGGAATTTACCTGATATTTAATAAGTGAACTTTACGTGCTTATGACATTGAAAAGAATTTATCAACTTCTTGCCGTTCTGGGTTTTATAGCCCCCAACATTTTTGTTGCTGTTGAATCGGTTGAAACAGGAAACGTATTGCTTTGGCTTGACCCGCAAGCCACCCTTAACGGGATGTTCGGAAACCGGATTGCCACAGCGTTTATTGTTGACCTGCTGGTGGTGGTGTTTATTTTCTTTTTCTGGACCTACACCGAGGCACAAAAACATAACATTAAAAATGTGTGGATTATCTGGGTGCTTACCCTGCTGTTCGGAATGGCCGGAACGTTTCCGCTGTTTCTTTACCTCAGGGAAAAGGGCAGGTCATGATTTTTGACTAGTACGGCCAAGGCCTCGGGTAAACTCAATTATAAGCCAGGAATTTAACGAACACCCTAATGAACGAAAGGAAGCATTGGAACACCATTGCACCGACCTACAACGAAGAAATTTTTGACGTTTTTCGCTCTGATAGGAAGAAAATCTTACCGGTTATTTTTAAAAAGTATGCCGGCAAAAAGAAACACGCCCTTGACTTCGGTTGCGGAAACGGAAAAGCTTTTGCCCACCTGGCGCCACGCTTTAAACAGCTAACTGCCATGGATATCTCGGATGAGTTGCTAAACCAGGCGCAAAGGTTACCGTTCACTAACATTACCTGCAAGCAAGCCGATCTGTCTGATCCTAATGCGCAACTACCCCAAGTAGATTTTGTGTTTTGCTGCAACGTGATTATGCTGCCTGAGCCTGATAAAAATTTAGTCATGCTGAAAAATGTGAACCGTGCTCTTCGAAAAAGCGGGTCAGCAGTGATCATCCTTCCTGCCATGGAGTCGTACCTGTTTTCGGCCTGGCGCCTGATAGAATGGAGCAGGAGGGAGGGAACTTCTCCTGAAGAAATTGATCCGGATGAATTGAGCAGTTTCCGGGTAAGTACAACCGATTTGATTCAAGGCCTTCTTAAGATTGATGGAGTGCAGACCAAGCATTACACGCGGGAGGAATTGACCGTGCTCTTTCCGCAGGCCGGTCTGAAGATTATCGGCCTGAACAAAGTGGAATACAGTTGGGATTCCGAATTCAGTTCACCTCCGGCCTGGATGAAATCGCCATATCCGTGGGACTGGCTGGTGGAATGCCGTAAAGCCTGAAGCGTTACCGGATAATCACCCGGACGGTGCGCACCAGCCGACCATTGGTTACCTGTAAAATATACATAGCCGGAGGCAGCATTGATCCCGGCTTCATCGAGGTACCAGATTTCAGTTCGCAAATCATTGCTTCCGGAACCCGCATTGGTGCGGCCGACAGCAAAGGTAAGGTTCTGTCCTCCCCAGGTAATGCTGCTTACCGTACGTACGTTGTTATTATTCTCGTTAGAGACCGCCACAACAATCAGGCAATTATTGCCCACGCCAGGTAAATAATTAATTTTAGAGTTTGAAACCGACCCCGAAACAACACTGGCCTGACCTACAGCCACACTTTGAAAGAAGGCTGTAGCACAAAACAAAAGTACAATCCTGGAGCTCAAGGTGACTTTTACAAGATTTGGCATGTGATTAAAGCCTTTAGAATAGCCAAGGTTAAGTGTTTTATATATACTAGTCTTCCTCAGCGTTTTTCAGCAACGAAAGCAGGGTATAGGCGCCCTCTATTACCACCTGGGCTGAATCGGCTACCGTGGTTCGATCAAGAATTTCTACTTCCCCGGAATCGGTAGCCCCGGCTTTGATTTCAACCAGGGTAAAGGTGGCCCTATCGGCAGTAACAAAAACATAGTGTTTGTTTTCAATGGTTAACACTGCCGCTTCGGGAAGCACCTGGGCCTGGTGTGCAGATGTTACGATCCATGCCTTGAGGTATAAACCCGGGATTAATCCGGGATAGTCTTTACTCATGTGGCAATGAACCCTAACGGTGCGCTCCGGGCTGATTTCCTTACCGATGAGGTAAACCGTTGCCTGCCGCACTTCGCTTTCGTCAACAAGTGAAAAGTTTACGGTCTGTCCGGTATGCAGGGCCGGCAAATCCTTTTCGAATACATACAATTCAACATGCAAATGCCCGGGGTCAATTATTTTAAAGAGTACGTCAGCGGGATTCACAAACTTACCCGGGTTGACATTAACCTCGGTAACATAACCGCTTATTGGCGAATATAATTGAATGGTTTGTTGTATGCCATTCTCAATTAACTGGTGTGGTGACAGGTTTATCAGTGCAAGCCTGGCTTTTAACGCCTGGAGAGAAACCTCGGCCGATTCATAATCGGCTTTTGCGCGTTGCAACGTTTTGGCAGCGTTGATGTTTTCGGATGAGAGTTCACGCTGCCGGTCGTATTCCGCCTTCAAAAACTCCAGGTGACTCCGTGTGTTAAGATACTCCTGTTGCAGTTGAATATAATCCTGATGATACAACTCGGCCACCACCTCGCCTTTCTTTATCGGCATACCTTGCAGCAACTTTGTGTATTTAACAAAACCCGCCATGGGGGCGGCAATGGTTACCATGCTTTGTGGGGGAACATCGAGCATTCCGTTGGCTTTGATCATCTTTTTAAGAGTTTTCTGCACGGGTACACCAAGTTTTATACCGGCACGTTTCTGCTGTTCGCTGGTTAATGTAATTGTGCTCTCATCCCGGGTGGGGGCAGAATCGGTGTTGCCCGTATTGCTGTTGCACTGCTGAAATACCAGCACCACAGCCATTACTATTATTCGGTTGGTCATTTTATTTATTATCAATGGTTCCTGTTAAAAATTCATAGCGGACAATGCTTTGGTTCCAGTCATTAACCGCAGCAAGGTGAGCCTCTTCAATGCGCAGCACCTGCTGAGCGTTAAGCAAAAAAGTTGTATAGGTAATTTCACCGGTTTGATATGACCGGATATTCTGCTTATTAAGAAGCTGAACACCTGGCAGGGCCTGTTCTTTATAATAGTTTAAATTAGCTCGCGATTTTTCCATTTCGTCAACTGCCTGCAGCCATCTCCCGGTTAGCTGGAGTTGCGTTTGTTCTGCATCCTGTACGGCCATCTGTTTGGCCAGTTGGGCGGCTTGGGCCGATGCAGACAAGTTGAAAAACCACAGCGGCACCGTGAGCCCAATTTGAAATCCCTGAAATCGTTTATCGGATCCAAAAGTTGTTTCTACACCATTTACCGTTTGAGTTCCTATAAGAGTTTGATTAAAATACCCTATCCGGATGTCGGGCAACAAAAAAGACTGCTGAAGGGCTTGCCATCGCTCGGCAACTTGAACCTGTTGCCGGCTGTGTTTCAGTGCCGGACTTTGTCGCAGCATAGTTGAATCGGGTAAAACAGGCTCAAGTTCGTATAACGCTCCGTGAACATCGTCAACAGGGCTGTTAAGCAGGGCAGCAAGCCGGTGCAATGCGATTTGAAAATCGTTTTGCACGCGTTGCACCTGATTTCGGGCTTCGCGCTGCTGGGTTTCGGCAGTTGTTTTTTCGAGCAGGGTAGCATCCCCGGTTTTGAAACGAAGAGTTGCAGTAGTGGATAGCGCCTGCATCAGGCTGTCCTGACGAAGCATCAAAGCTATGCGCGCTTTGAGATAAAGAAGTCCGAAATACGTTTGCTTAACTTCAAAAAGCAGTTCCTGCCTCGACAGTTCATTCCGATATTCTGCAGCGGCAAGCCCGGCCTTGGCATGCTGAACCTGCCTTGCAATGGTGGTGGGAAATGGCAAGGTCTGCGAAATGGTAAGGTTGTTGTCGTGCCGTTCAATGCTATTATACTGACCATAAAGTAACTGCACATCGGTTTTCGGTATACCTGGTGCGGCTCGTTTTAATACAGCATGGCGCTCAACATCCAAAGAGGCCGACTTCAGGTAAGGACTGTGTTGCAGCGCTTGTTCAAAGGCTTGGGAGAGCGAAAAAGTTTGGGCTGCTATTTTCTGCGACACAACAGCATAGAGCAAGTATAGAAATATTCTTTTCATGGTGATGAATCGACTAATTGTTGTTGACCATTTGATTTGTTGATTGATGCGGTAGTTCTCGTTCGGTTAACGAATACAAACAGGGCAGCACAACCAGGGTTAGGAAAGTAGCACTTACCAACCCCCCGATAACCACCGTGGCGAGTGGTCGCTGAACTTCTGCACCGCTTCCGTGCGAAAGCGCCATGGGCAGAAAGCCCAACGATGCCACCAGGGCTGTCATGAGCACAGGTCGTAAGCGGACTTCAGTGCCCTTTTTGATAATTTCACCGGTAGAAGTTATCCCACTTTTTTTCAGGCGGTTGAACTCGGCAATCAGCACAATTCCGTTCAGGACGGATACGCCAAATAATGCAATAAACCCGACACCGGCTGATATACTGAAAGGCATATCGCGAAGCCAAAGCGAAATGATCCCGCCAATGGCCGACAAGGGGATGGCCGTATAGATCAGCAGGCTTTGTTTAACCGAGTTAAAAGCGAAAAAGAGCAACACAAAAATCAGGGCAAGCGCAACCGGAACAGCTACCAGTAAGCGGCTGCGGGCTTCTTCAAGATTTTTAAATGAACCTCCGTAGGTAATGTAATAACCCGGTTCGAATTTTATTCTGTTTTCAATTTTTTCTTGTAGTTCATGCACGAGGCTTTCCACATCCCGCCCGCGCACATTAAACCCAACAATAATCCTTCGCTTGGCATCATCACGCTGAATTTGTGCAGGCCCCGGTTCAAGATCAATATTGGCTACCTGATACAAAGGAATACGCTGACCTGCTGGTGCAGCAAGCGTAATGTTGCGGATATCCTCTACCTGCTGCCTGCGTTCAGAAGCATAGCGAACGGTTAGGTCAAACCTCCGCTCTCCTTCAAAAACAATCCCGGCAGCTTTGCCGGCCAAGGCCGTATTAATTACGGAGTTGACATCTTCCAGGTTAAGGCCATAGTACGCCACTTTTTCGCGATCATACCGGATAACAATCTGTGGTAGTCCGGTAATTTTTTCTACGAAAAGATCAGCTGCACCCTCAACCTGGCGTACCTGCTTACCCACCAGTTCAGCATACTGGCTTAGTTTTTCCAACTCTTCGCCATAGATTTTCAGCACAACATCCTGGCGGGCACCGGTCATCAGTTCATTAAATCGCATTTGTATGGGATGTTGAAAACCGAACCATATGCCGGGAACCTGTTCCTCGAGTTTACGTTGCATCTTTTCGATCATTTCATGCTTAGTAGAGGCCGATACCCATTCTGATTTGTCTTTCATAATTACCATCATATCAGCCCCTTCCAACGGCATCGGGTCAGTAGGGATTTCGCTGGCCCCGATTTTTCCGATAACCTTTTCTACTTCCGGGAAATTTTCAAGCAGCACTTTCTCGCCTCGCAGTGTTGCATTGATGGTTTCCGTTAAGCTGCTGCCCGGAAGCGTCCGGGTTTCCACGGCAAAGTCGCCCTCATCCAGTTCAGGCAAAAACTCACCACCAAGTGTACTGAATAATACAAGTGAAAGACCGAACACGATTAGGGAAGTGACTACAACCGCTATGCGGTGATGTAATGCCCATTGCAATTTGGGGTGATAGCGTTTGTGAATGAAGCCGATAATTCTATCAGAAAGTGTAACTGACGATTTAATTTTTTTTGATAACAGGAGGGAAGAGGCTACCGGAACATAGGTAAGTGAAAGAATGAAGGCACCGGTAATAGCAAGCATCACCGTTTCGGCCATGGGCTTAAACATCTTTCCCTCTATACCCACCAGCGAAAGGATGGGCAGGTACACAATCAGGATGATTACCTGGCCGAAGGCGGCAGCGCCCATCATGCTCTTTGCCGATGAGCCTATTTCAAGGTCCATTTCCTGCTGGGTCAGCTTCAGGGCGCTGTTGCGGGTAACCAAGTGGTGAAGGCTTGCTTCAACAATAATTACTGCACCATCAACAATTAATCCGAAGTCAATCGCCCCAAGGCTCATCAGGTTGCCCGAAATACCAAGCACCGTCATCATGCCAATGGCAAACAACATGGAAAGTGGGATTACCGAGGCAACCACCAAACCGGCACGCAGGTTACCTAACAATAATACCAGGACAAAAATGACAATCAATGCGCCCTCGGCCAGGTTTTTGGTTACGGTGGTAATGGCGTTGTTAACCAGTTTGGTTCGATCCAGAAAAGCCTGGATGAGTACCCCTTCGGGCAGGTTCTTTTCAATGGCGGCAATCCGTTCTTTTACATTGGCGATTACTTCGGATGAGTTGGCACCTTTTAACATCATCACTACCGCACCTACTGTTTCTCCTTCCCCGTTTTTCGTCATGGCCCCGTACCGGATGGCCGCTCCCGTCCGAACATCGCCAACATGACGAAGCAGTACGGGTATTCCGGCAGCGGTATTGTATACCACTATGCTCTTTATGTCTTCTGCGTTTGTAAGCAATCCCTCACTTCGGATAAAGTAGGCACTTGACATTTTTTCGATGTAAGCGCCCCCGGTGTTCTGATTATTCTTTTCGAGCGCAGTAAATACATCCTGTATTCCTACTCCAAAACTTTTCAGCCGGTCAGGATCAAGGGCTATTTCATATTGCTTTACAAATCCTCCGTAACTGCTGACATCGGCAACGCCTTTGGTGCCCAGCAACTGCCTTCGGATAATCCAGTCTTGTATGGTGCGCAGTTCAGTTAAAGTGTATTTCGATTCAAATCCGGGTTTTGTAGTAACAATGTATTGAAAGATTTCGCCCAGGCCAGTGGTAACCGGAGCAAGTTCAGGTGTGCCCACTCCGGCAGGAATAAGTTTTTTTGCTTCTACCAGCCGTTCATTCACCTGCTGGCGGGCCCAGTACACATCGGTATGGTCATTAAAAACAATGGTGACTACAGAAAGGCCAAAGCGGGAAAAAGAACGGATTTCCTCGATGCCCGGAATGGTCGCCATGGT
>CAYNIH010000011.1:0-22036 GCA_964397115.1 uncultured Roseivirgaceae bacterium
TTGTTTTTTATTTGATTTTTATATGGTTTTTGGCTACCGTTTTCACGGTTTTCAAATAATAAACGACCGGGGTATCCACATCTGCAAATCCATGGCCGCCTGGAAACTCTATGGCAATGGCGAAACCCCCGAAACCACCGGCATGAAAGGCGACCACCTGGTAGGCAAGTATTATGTTGAGTTTGATAAAGTTTTCAAGAGTCAGGTAAACGATCTGATCCAGCGGGGCGTAAGCCAGGAAGCTGCCGAAAGAGAGGCTCCCATTATGCAGCTTGCCGTTGAGTTGCTGCGCAAATGGGAAGCAAAAGATGAGGAAACCGTTTCGTTGTGGCGTACCATGAACCGTTGGGTATATGCTGGTTTTGAAGCCACTTATAAACGAATGGGGGTTGACTTTGAGAAATTATATTTCGAATCCGAAACGTACCTGCTCGGAAAAGATGAAGTGATGAAAGGAGTGGAGGCAGGCGTATTTTTTAAAAAGGAAGACGGTTCGGTATGGGTTGATCTTACGGCAGATGGATTGGATCAAAAGGTATTATTGCGGGCCGATGGTACTTCGGTGTACATCACCCAGGATATCGGCACGGCCATCTTGCGGTTCCGCCAATTCCCCAACATCGAAGGCCAGGTTTATACCGTAGGCAATGAGCAGGAATACCATTTCAAAGTTCTGTTTCTGATTTTGAAAAAACTGGGTTATGCGTGGGCCGAAAAATGTTACCACCTGTCGTATGGCATGGTGGATTTACCAACCGGCAAGATGAAATCGCGCGAGGGAACCGTAGTGGATGCCGATGACCTGATGGCCGAAATGGTGGCCGAAGCCGAAAAGCAGACCCGCGAGTTGGGTAAAATTGAAGGACTTTCTGATGAGGAGGCGAACAAACTTTTTGAGACAATCGGGTTGGGTGCCCTTAAGTTCTTCCTGCTGAAAGTTGATCCTAAAAAACGGATGCTCTTCGATCCAAACGAATCTATCCAGTTGCAGGGATTCACTGGTCCGTTTATTCAATACACGCATGCCCGCATAAAAGCCATTTTGCGAAAAGCCGAAGAAACAGAGATTAAGGTAACGGCATTAAATGAAAACGCGAACTTAGAAAAATCCGAGCGGGAGGTTATTCAGCAGATAAGCCGGTTTCCCGAAAAGGTAAAGGAGGCTGCCGCAACCTATTCTCCGGCAATCGTTGCCAACTATGTGTATGAGCTAGCGAAAGAGTACAACCAGTTTTATCAGTCGGTGCCCATCTTCAGCGAAACCGATTCGGATAAAATGCATATCCGAATTGCCTTGTCGGAAGTTACCGCACGGGTTATCCGGCAAGCTATGGGCTTGTTGGGTATTCAGGTGCCAGAACGGATGTAAATGGCCATGAAGTACTTGCTGACCAACCGCCAGTCTGAACGGCTGCTCTTCCGACCGATTCAATCATCCGATTTCGATGAATGGCTTCAGTTTTTTGCTGACCCTGAGTACTATCGGCATTGGGTGGCCGAACAGGGAACGGCCGAAGAGGAATGCAAAAAATGGTATGCGACTCAGTTCAGCCGGTATGCAAATAACCGGGGTGGCATGAATGCGCTGATCGAAAAATCCTCCGGGGCATTGGTAGGCCATGCAGGCTTGTTGGTACAGGTTGTTGATGGTGTTGAAGAACTGGAAATAGCGTATTCACTGCAGCCCCGGTTTCGGGGTAAGGGTTATGCCATCGAAGCGGCCCAAACCTGCAAGGCCTATGCTTTTGAAAACAACCTCTCACCCTCGTTGATCTCCATCATCAGCCTGTCAAACCTGTCTTCGCAGCGGGTAGCCATAAAAAATGGGATGAAAATTGAAAAACAGACCCTCTACAAGGACAATCCGGTTTATATTTTCCGGATAGTTAATCCAATTATCGGCTAAAAAAGAACGAACTTTCATGTTCGAAACAATTTCGATTTTAATCTTGTTTTTACCTTGTTAAACCACAAACTATGAAAACTTTATCTGTTCTTTTCCTTTTTATGCTGATGGGCACAACTTCTGTTTACGACTTCAAATTAAACTCCATCGATGGTGAAGCAATTGATTTTGCCCGGTATAAGGGCAAAAACCTGCTTATCGTTAACGTGGCTTCGAAGTGCGGTTACACACCCCAATATGCCGATTTGGAAAAACTCCATGAAACCTATGGCAACAAAGTGGTGGTGCTGGGATTTCCGGCAAACAACTTTGGCGGCCAGGAACCTGGTACCAATGCCGAGATTGCCGAATTCTGCCAGAAAAACTACGGGGTAAAATTCCAGATGTTTGAAAAGATTTCGGTAAAGGGCGATGATCAGCATCCGCTTTACAAATGGCTTAAAGAAAAAACCGGCAGCGAACCCACCTGGAACTTCTGCAAATACCTGGTGAAATCTGATGGCACGGTAAAATTCTTCAACTCAAAAGTAAAGCCGTTCGATCCGCAAATTATCGATGAACTTAATTAAACCACTCCTCTTACTTACCGGTATTATGGCGTTAGGTGCATTTCTTACTAAAAAACTTTCGGCAAACAAACCGAAAGCCACTGAAGGTTCCATTTATCAGTTTACACTTACCGGCCTCACCGGTGAGCAAATCAGTTTTGAACGATACAAGGGTAAGAAATTGCTTATTGTTAACACTGCCTCGAAATGCGGTAAAACACCCCAATATGCCGATTTGCAGAAGTTGCACGAACAGTATGGTGATAAGGTAACTGTATTGGGTTTCCCGGCAAACAACTTTCTCTGGCAGGAGCCCGGTTCGAATAAGGATATAGCCGAATTTTGCGAGCGCAACTACGGAGTAACGTTTCAGATGTTTGAAAAGATTTCCGTTAAAGGAAAAGATCAACATCCGCTCTATGCCTGGCTTCAGAGCAAAACCGGGCATAAGCCCGACTGGAATTTTGCCAAATACCTGGTTAATCAAGACGGGCAAACAGTAACTTTTTTCAGTTCCAATGTAAAAGCATCTGATAAACCCATACTGGAAAGCATTCGGTAAGTTGTACGCCTCTATCCCGCACGGGTAAATAAGCTATCATCAGGCAACTGAGAAAATAAACTATTTTTGTCAGGCTATGAACATTAAGGCTTGGCTTTACGCGATTCGGCTGCGCACACTTCCGCTTGCCGTTTCCTGCATTGGCATGGGCGGATTTCTGGCAGCATCGGCAAACGCCTTCCGGTGGGATATTTTTTTGCTCTGTGTACTCACTACCATCTCCCTTCAAATTTTATCCAACCTGTCGAATGATTACGGTGATTCTGTACACGGGGCCGATAGCCACCATCGTATTGGGCCTTCACGCGCAGTACAGTCGGGCAGTATTTCTCCGGCACAAATGCGCATGGCCATCATCCTGTTTGTGATGCTGTGCCTGGCAAGCGGCATTGCCCTGCTGCTTCGTGCTTTTGGCACCAATTGGAATGCGCTGCTTTTCTTTTTCGGTTTAGGTGTGTTGAGTATCCTGGCAGCTATTGCCTATACCGTTGGGCGAAAGCCCTACGGCTATGCCGGCCTGGGTGATGTAGCGGTTCTTATTTTTTTTGGAATCGTTGGCGTGTTAGGCTCGTTGTACCTGTTTACCCGCCAGGTTAACGGGTTGCACCTGCTGCCTGCATTGAGTTGCGGCTTTTTCTCTATGGGGGTTTTAAATGTGAATAACATACGCGACATGGAGTCCGACCGGTTGGCCGGAAAGTTCTCAGTTCCCGTGCGCATAGGCCGTAAAAATGCCCTGCGCTACCATTGGTTGCTCATCGTGGGCGGGCTGGTGAGTGCATTGGTATATACCTTCCTTCAGTTTAAAACATCCTGGCAGTTTTTATTTTTGGTAACGGCCCCCCTGTTTATTTACAATGGCCTTTCGGTAAGCAAAAAGGCCTCCTCCGAATTGGATCCCTACCTTAAGCAACTTGCTGTTTCAACCCTTTTGTTTGTGATTTGCTTCGGAATAGGGCAGTTGATGATATAAATCAGGCGGGAGCGTGATGTGCGTCACAAGTCGGCCATCAGTTCAGTCGTTATATTTGTATCACTACTTAGCCTTGCCAGAGCGGTTGCCTGGCGGGTCTTGAGCAAAACCATTTAGTTCAAATGAAAAAAATTCTTGTTCCCTGCGATTTTTCCGAACAGGCAATAAACGCCTTTCGGTTTGCTGTTGATATTGCTGCCCAATCGAAAGGGGAGGTGCACCTGGTGCATGTTATTGAACTGCCGGTGATGCACGATTCGGTGCTGATGCCGGTGATGTCGTTCGAAGAGGCGCTGTTGAAAGAACTTCGCGAAAAGGCTGAAAAGGAATTTAAAAAACTCACTGAGAAATACGGTGCAGGCGTCAAAACAAATACGTTGGTAATTTTTGGGGCCGTTTCACGCATGATTACCGACTATATTGCCGACCAGGCGATTGATCTGGTGGTAATGGGAACCAAGGGTGCTTCCGGAGTGAAAGAAATGCTCATCGGCTCGAATGCCGAAAAGGTTGTGCGCAAGTCGCCTGTTCCGGTGATTGCTGTGAAAAAGTATGTGAAGGCCTCATCCATAAAAAATATTGTTTTCCCCAACACGTTGGATACCGAATCGCAGGAGGACCTGGTCATGCATGTAAAAGCACTTCAGAACTTTTTCAAAGCCAAAATTCACATCGTTTGGATAAACACACCCACCAATTTTACTCCCGACCGGATAACCATAACCCGCTTAACTAATTTTGCAAAACGGTTTATGTTCAAAGAGTTTACCGTAAGTGTTTACAATGACCCTTTTGAAGAACCGGGTATTATTAACTATGCACACACCGTTAATGCCGACATGATTGCCATGGGCACCCGCGGACGGAGAGGACTGGCGCACGTCCTGAGCGGAAGCGTGGCCGAAGATGTAGTCAATCATGTAGATTGCCCCATCTGGACATATGCAATTAAGAAATAATTAAGGGTTACGTGGCGGTTCTGGCTGAAGTTGATGTTCAGTGTTATCACTGCGGGCAGCCCTGTGAGGAAATTACCTGGCAGGACGATAAGCCTTTTTGCTGTGTGGGTTGCAAAACGGTTTACGAGATACTCAATTCAAATAACCTTTGCGACTATTATGATTACCAGCAAAATCCTGGAAATCAGGTAAACCGGGTAATTGATGAGGCCACTTATGCCTACCTGAATGAGCCGGCCATCCGTAAGGAACTGTTAACCTTCAACTCGGAAACTTTTAGCCGCGTTGTATTCAATGTTCCATCCATACATTGTGTTTCCTGCATCTGGCTTTTGGAGCACCTGAACCGCCTGGATAGCGGCATCCTTAAATCGCAAGTGAATTTTACCCGGAAACTGGTAACCATTGATTTTAACCCGGAGAAGGTTTCGCTGGCGCGGGTGGCTTCCCTGATGACCTCGGTAGGCTATGCACCGGCCATAAGCCTTGATAGCCACAATGAAAAAGAAAAGAGTTCGCAGGCGGTTTTTTCGGACGATAAACAGTTGATCGCCAAACTGGCCATAGCCGGTTTTTGCTTTGGAAACGTTATGTTGTTCAGTTTTCCCGAATACCTGGGGCTGGAAGGTGAAGATTCGTTAAGAGAACTATTCTCCTGGCTGAACGTTCTGCTCTCCCTGCCGGTGTTGCTTTATTCTGATACCGACTACCTTTTTTCGGCATGGAAAAGTTTTAAGCAACGGCAGATTAACATCGATGTGCCGATTGCGGCAGGGCTTATCGCCCTTTTTGGACGCAGCTTGTGGGAAATCGCATCAGGATACGGCCCCGGGTATTTCGATTCGTTCACCGGGCTGGTTTTCTTTCTGCTGGTAGGACGGTGGTTTCAAAGCAAAACCTATCAGAGCCTTGCCTTCGACCGGGATTTTAAATCCTACTTTCCGCTGGCCGTTCAAAAGCGAAACGGCACTGAGTGGAAGCCGGTGGTGATCTATGAGCTGAAGAGCGGGGACGAAATCAAAATCAGGAACATGGAAATTGTTCCGGCCGACAGCACCCTGCTAACCGGTGAAGGGTTTATGGATTACAGTTTTGTAACAGGCGAATCGCGACCGGTAAAAGTTGTTCCAGGCAGCTATGTGTATGCGGGCGGCAGGTTAATCGGCCAGCCGGTTATTCTGAAGGTAGAGAAGGAAACTTCGCAGAGCCACCTTACCAGCTTGTGGAACAACGCTATCTTTAAAAAGCCGCAGGAGAGCCGTTACCGGAAGATTCTCGACAAAGCCGCACAGCGATTTACCTGGATTGTACTGGCCATTGCTATTGCTACCGGAGGTTACTGGTACCTGGCCGATGCTTCGCAGGTATGGCTTATCGTAACTGCAGTGCTGATGGTGGCCTGCCCTTGTGCTTTAGCGCTTACGGCTCCCTTTACTTACGGAAACATGCTGAGGCAGTTTGGCCGCCACGGGCTATACCTGAAAAATGCCGATGTCATTGAACAAATGGCCGCAATTAATGCACTGGTATTTGATAAAACCGGAACCCTTACGCATGGAAAGAGACCGGAGGTAAATTTTGTAGGCCGTATTGATATAACCGAGTTGGCAAACATCAGGCGGTTGTGCAGTTTCTCCACACATCCACTCAGCGCACTGATTACGCAGGCGCTTGCTTGCAGGGGCGGAGGTGAAGTACGCGATTTTGTTGAGTTGCCGGGCCAGGGCATCAGAGCCCGGATAAAGGGTGACGAGTACCGGGTAGGTTCAGCTGCCTTTACCGGGGCCGAACCGCTTCAGGTGGATGCATCGGCTATTGTGTTTGTAGCGATTAACGCAGAGGTCCGTGGTTATTTTCAGATAAAAACCTCCGTTCGTGAAAATCTTCAGCCGATGCTCAGGCGGTGGAACGGAACCGTAACAATGCTGTCCGGAGACAATGAAGCCGACAAAGAACGGATGAGAACATTGTTTGGTGAGCGGGCACATCTTTTTTTCAATCAAAATCCGCATGAAAAACTGGCAGCAGTAAATGAGTTGCAACACAGTGGCAAAACCGTAATGATGTTGGGCGATGGCCTGAACGACTCCGGTGCGTTGAAGCAGGCCGATGTCGGTATTGCCGTAACGGACGACACAGGTATTTTTACGCCATCCTGCGATGGCATTTTATCGGGCGACAGGTTGGCCTGGCTGGATAAATTTCTCAGCCTGGCTAAATCGGCTACCGCCATTGTAAAGTCGGCCTTTGTACTGTCGTTTTTATACAATGCCGTTGCCCTGAGTTTTGCCGTTACCGGGCACCTTACACCGCTCATAGCTGCTATTTTAATGCCCCTCAGCAGCATCAGTGTGGTTGTTTTTACAACTGTTTCGGTAAATTGGGTGGCAGCTAAAACCCTTCGGCAATGAAAATCATTGTAGTACTTATCCTGATAAGTGTTGCGATTGCGGTGGTCTTTCTGCTCGTTTTTTACTGGAGCATGAAAAGCGGCCAGTATGATGATACTTACACGCCTTCGGTACGCATGCTGTTCGATGACCCGAAGCAGCAGGTTAACGTTCAATCAGCCGATAAAGAGAAAAAAACGACTTAGCTCTCTTTTATTCTGCAATACTATTTCCCTTTTGCCTTAAGAAATCAGCTTTTAAAGCACCTTTATAGCTGTCAGGGCCATCTGCTGCCTTGATGATCAGAATCATTAAGGTGGTATGACCAACCTCATAATTTAGCCGATTTCTTACCCTGTAATTTCAGGCATACTTTAAAAAAGCCTCAACCAGCTACTAACCCTAATAGAACTATGGAAAAATCAATTCTTGCATTTGCCACACTGATTGCTGTGGCTTCCTGTACTCCGGAAAAACCCAAATTTGAAGAAACGGACAAGAAGAAAAGTGCTGTTGAAGAAGTTGTTGATCCAACCAAAGGCATCGGCCAGGTAAAAAGTGTTACCCTGTATAATCCGCTCGACCAGGAGCGCATTAAACGGGGCAAGGACATCTATGAAATGAAATGCCAGGCCTGCCACCGGCTTGACGATCAGCGCGTAGTTGGCCCCGGCTGGAAAGGCGTTACCAAAAATCGCAAGCCTGAATGGATTATGAATATGATTACCAATGTGGATGTGATGCTCGATCAGGATCCGGAAGCTCAAAAGTTACTTGAACTTTGCTTGACCCGCATGCCTAATCAAAATGTTTCCATTGGCGATGCGCGCGACATCCTGGAATTTATGCGTCAAAATGACGGTGAAAAATAGAACCATAAAAATCAATACCATATGAAATACCTTGCCATACTTTCACTTTTCTTGCTGATGGCGTGCGGACAACAGCCATCCGGCAATACAGAAACTGCTTCTGCCCCTTTACCCGGAGGACAATCAAATGTAAAAGATGAAACTTCCAAGCCCGATGTAGTACGCATTGCCGTAAACTCCAACGTGCATAAAACGCTGGTAGCCGCACTAAAAGCGGCCGACTATGTTGACGCCCTTTCTAATGCCGGACCGTTTACGGTATTTGCGCCAACTGATGATGCGTTTGCCAAACTTCCGGCAGGAACTGTTGAAAATCTGGTGAAACCGGAAAACAAGGAAACGCTGCGCAATATTCTGGAATATCATGTTTATGTAGGGAACATCCGTGAAGATCAGATCCGTGACGGGATGACCCTAAACCAGGTAAATCTTGACAACGTAACGCTGAACGTTTCTGCTGACGGAAAAATTACCATCAACGGTGCCAATGTAATCGGTTCAGTAAGTGCTTCAAACGGAACCGTGTACGTTATCGATGCTGTATTGCTCCCTCCGGATAAAAAATAATTCAACTTAAAACGCTATATCCATGAAACATAACAGATTGTTAGTACTGGTAGCTGTAAGTTTGGCGCTCTATGCGCTCAACGGATGCAAACCAAAAGGACCTGCAGGGGTTACTACAGGCGATGCCGCCTCGAAAGTATATGTAGCCCCCGGTCAATACGATGAGTTTTACAACTTTGTGTCGGGAGGCTTCAACGGCCAGATGGCCGTATATGGCTTGCCTTCCGGACGGCTGTTCCGCAACATTCCCGTGTTTTCGGTAAACCCCGAAAGCGGGTATGGGTACAGCGAGGAGACCAAACCTATGCTGAATACTTCGCATGGCTTTGTTCCCTGGGATGACCTTCACCACCCGGCTTTGTCAACAACTAAAGGCGAACACGATGGCCGCTGGGTGTTTGGCAATGCCAATAACACACCCCGTGTAGCCCGCATCAGTTTATCAACGTTCCGTACCGAAGAAATCATAGAATTGCCCAACAGCGGGGGTAACCACTCATCTCCCTTCATTACTGAAAATACCGAGTACGTGGTTGCCGGTACACGGTTTAGCGTGCCGATTGGCGACAACCGTGATGTGCCCATCAGTTCGTACAAAGAGAACTTTAAAGGATCCATCAGTTTTATAAAAGTCGATCCGCAGACCGGTCGCATGAACATTGCCTTTCAATTGCGCACCCCGGGCTTTAACTACGACTTAAGCCGTGCCGGCAAAGGTCCTTCGCACGGATGGTTCTTCTTCTCCTGCTACAACACCGAGCAGGCCTACACGTTGCTGGAAGTAAATGCTTCACGCAACGATAAAGACTTCATCATGGCGGTAAACTGGAAGAAAGCCGAAGAATACCTTGCAGCCGGCAAAGGCAAAAAAGAGAAGGCCCGCTACGCACACAATGTGTATGATGAAAAAACCCATACCGCAACAAGCACCATCCTTGATGAAGTTACGGTGCTGGATGTAATGGAGTTGCCCGACATTGTGTATTTTCTGCCTTGTCCTAAATCACCTCACGGCTGCGATGTTGATCCCACCGGTGAATACATTGTGGGCAGCGGTAAACTCGCTGCGGTAATGCCGGTTTTCTCGTTCGGCAAAATTCAAACCGCCATTGCCAACAAAGATTATGAAGGCGACTTTGCCGGAATACCGATTATTAAATACGAATCGGCCCTGCATGGCGAGGTGAAAAAGCCAGGCCTGGGCCCGTTGCATACTGAATTTGATGCCAACGGCAATGCCTATACTTCGTTCTTTGTGTCGTCAGAAATTGTGAAATGGAATGTTCAGTCGCTCCAGGTGCTCGACCGTGTACCCACCTACTACTCAATTGGTCACCTTTGCGTACCGGGAGGTCCTACCGCTAAACCCCATGGTAAGTATGTAATTGCTTATAACAAAATTACCAAAGACCGGTACCTGCCCACCGGACCTGAATTAACACAAAGTGCCCAGCTTTATTCGATTGATGGCGATAAAATGCAACTCCTTCTTGACTTCCCCACTATTGGCGAACCACACTATGCCGAAGCATTGCCCGCCAGTTTGATAAAGGAGAAGTCAGTTAAAATCTATCCGATTGAGCAAAACGAGCATCCTTATGCCGCCAAAGGCGAAAAGATGGCGCGCGTTGAGCGCAAAGGAAACGATGTGCACGTGTATATGACTGCCATCCGGTCTCACCTTACCCCTGATAATATTGAGGGTATCCGTGTAGGCGATAACGTGTACTTCCATGTAACCAATCTGGAACAGGATTGGGATGTTCCGCACGGCTTTGCCATTAAAGGTGCCACCAATGCCGAGATACTCATTATGCCGGGCGAAACGCAAACCTTGTTGTGGAAGCCGCTGACAGCGGGTGTTATCCCGTTCTATTGCACCGATTTCTGCTCGGCTCTTCATCAGGAGATGCAGGGCTATGCCCGCGTATCGCCTGCCGGATCGAATACCCCATTAAAATTTTCAACCGGAGAAACTGCCAGCCAGAAATAGTGGCGCTGGCTGCAGTACAATTCCATAGTTTGCAGGTTGAAAGCCCTGGATCCCGTTGCGCATCACGCGCAACGGACCAGGGTTAAACTAAAAACCCTTGTGTTGTGAAAAAACTAAATAGTATTAATCGGATTATTATACTGGCATGTTCACTGGCCATGATCAGCGCCTTGTATGTGCCGTTGTGGCAAATCCTGATGTGGGCACCCCAATACCCCGAAGGCCTGGAGATGAAAATCTGGATTGATGACCTTTCAGGTGACGTGAAAATCATCAGCGCATTAAACCACTACATCGGTATGAAGCATATCGAAGTAAGTATGTTTCCGGAGTTTGGGTATATGAAATATATTGTAATGGCCCTTGTTGCTTTCGGGTTGATAACCGCCCTGGTAAACAGGCGATGGACGCTGATTGCTTTTGTTGCCCTGATAAGTGTTACCGGAGTTGCCGCCCTGGTTGATTTTTATTTGTGGGGGTATGATTACGGGCACAACCTTGATCCATCGGCACCCATTGTAGTTCCCGGCATGGCCTACCAACCCCCGCTTATTGGCACCAAACAGTTGCTGAACTTTACGGCCTATTCCGGTCCGGATGTTGGCGGGTGGATTTTTTTAATAATTGCATTGGTGTTGTATGCGGCATTGGCCCTTGAAATCTTTAAATTCAGCAAACAAAAGTAAGATGAGAGCATCTTTCCTTTTATTTGTTCTTTGGTTTGTGCTTGTTGCTTGCTCGGTTAAGCCGGAACCGATAAACTACGGTAAGGATAACTGCCACCTTTGTAAAATGACCATCATGGACAAAAAATTCGGGGCCGAAGTGGTTACTGTCAAAGGGAAGGTGTACAAGTTTGATGATGTGAACTGTATGGTAAACTTTCTTAATTCGGGTTTTCTGGAGGAGCGTGATGTGGCTTACCGACTTGTGGTTGATTACAGCAGGCCCGGTCACCTAATCGCTGCCGATGAAGCGTTCTACATTAAATCGCCTGACATCCGCAGTCCCATGGCCAGTCAGGTGGCTTCGTTCGAAACGGATGAAAGCAAGAATGAATACAAAAAACAATGGAGCAACAGTATTTACTTAACTTGGGGAGAACTCACTACGCAGTATAAGTAACCTGCCGGTTGTTTTGTCGCCACACAAAATGAGCCCGAATAAATCTCATATTGCGCTCTTCTTTTTTCTTGTCGTGATAAACGCATCTGCAGGTCGAATCGTAGTTAATCCTGCCGGGGCGGTTAAGTCAATCAAACAGGCTATTGAACTTGCATCAGCAGGCGATACCATTTTGGTAAAATCCGGGGTGTATCGTGAGGGAAATATACGGGTTGCAAAGCCGGTGGTGATCATCGGGGAGGGCAGCCCGACTCTTGATGGCGAGTTTAAGCATGAAGTGTTCTCGGTTGCCGCAAGCCGGGTTACTATTTCCGGTTTCCGCATCGTTAACACGGGCGTTTCTAGCATCAGCGATCTGGCCGGCATTGGCGCGATAGATACCGATAACCTGGTAATACGCAACAATAAATTTGAAGAAACATTTTTCGGCATACACATTTCCAACAGCCGCAACAGCATCATCGAGAATAACCGGTTAACCGTAAGTTCACGCAGCGAATACGGAACCGGAAACGGCATTCACCTGTGGCAATGTACAGGAGCAACCATCCGAAACAATACCGTAATGGGCCACCGCGATGGTATTTATTTCGAATTTGTTACCCATTCGGTAATTGAAGATAATACCTGTGAGCGCAACCTGCGCTATGGATTGCACTTTATGTTTTCGCACGATGATGAGTACCACCGGAATGTGTTCCGCGAAAACGGGGCAGGGGTTGCGGTGATGTACACCCGCAATGTAACGATGACCTACAACTTGTTTGAAAAAAACTGGGGCAACAGCGTTTACGGATTGCTGCTCAAAGACATCAGCGACAGCAAGGTGACCCATAACCGGTTTATACAGAATACCACGGCCATTTATATGGAAGGTACCAGTCGCACCGAATTTTCCGGAAACGCCTTTTCATCAAACGGTTGGGGAATACGGTTGCAGGCCAGTTGTGATGGCAACACATTTACCCGGAATAATTTTAAGGGCAACACCTTTGATTTTGCTACTAACGGTACTTTGGTGCTCAACACGGTCAATGGAAACTATTGGGATAAATACCAGGGCTACGACCTTAACCATGACGGCATAGGCGATGTACCTTACCGCCCGGTAAATATGTACACGATGATTGTGGAGCGCATACCAACAGCCGTGCTGTTATGGCGCAGTTTTCTGGTGTTCCTGCTCGATCGGGCCGAAAAGGCATTCCCCGCAGTAACGCCCGAAAACCTGAAAGACGATTACCCAAGTTTACGCCCGTATGATCTCCATTCGTAACTTAATAAAAACTTTCGGCAGCCTGCGGGCGCTCAATACCGTAACGGTTGATTTTCATCCGGGCAAGTCGTATGCGCTTATCGGGCCAAACGGCTCTGGCAAAACTACGCTGATTAAAAGCGTGCTGGGTATGGTTATTCCTACATCGGGCGAAATCGTGGTGGACAATGAGCCGGTAACGAATCACTGGCACTATCGCGAAAAAATTGGGTATATGCCTCAAATCGGACGCTATCCCGATAATATGCGCATCGGGCAGTTGTTCGATATGATGCGTAACATCCGCAAAAATCCCCGCGTGGTTGACGAAGAATTAATGGAGGCCTTCCGGCTGGAACAGCTTTTCGATAAACGCATGCACACCTTATCGGGCGGTACCCGGCAAAAGGTTAGTGCTACACTGGCATTTTTGTTTAATCCACCTATTCTTTTTCTTGATGAACCCACCGCAGGCCTCGATCCGGTTTCTGTAGAAGTACTAAAAGACAAAATTCAGAAAACAAAGGAAGAGGGACGCCTGCTGATCATCACTTCGCACATCATGAGCGACCTGGACGACCTGGCTACCGAGGTAGTTTATCTGGAGGACGGAAAAATATTGTACAACAATTCCATCGAAGTACTGAAAGATATTACCGGTGAGATAAAGCTGGGCAAAGCCATGGCTAAAATGATAACCGGACTGGGAAGCAGAAAGGACGCACAGCGGGCATTAACCAATGACAAATGAGGCGGGTAATTAAATATGTATTGTATGATATTCTGAGGACGCGGTTCATCCTGCTCTACTCCCTGTTTTTGTTGCTGAGCACCATCGCTATGTTTCAACTGGATACCGATACCGGAAAAGTTATTTTAAGCCTGATGAACATCGTGCTGATGGTAGTTCCGCTGGTTAGCATTGTGTTCAGCACCATTCATTTTTTTAATTCCTATGAATTTATTGAACTGCTCCTGGCTCAGCCGGTTAACCGAAAGGTTATATTTTTGGGTGAGTATTTTGCAGTAGCCTTTTCGCTCTGCTTTGCTTTTGTAGCTGGCGTTGGCTTGCCCATGCTGCTGTATGGAGCCGGGGCTAGCGGCTTCACCTTGCTCTACTCAGGAATTATGCTCACATTGGTATTTGTTTCGCTCGCTTTTCTTTCATCGGTGCTTACCCACGATAAGGCCAAAGCCATCGGCATTGCCCTGTTGTTCTGGTTTTATTTTTCCTTGATTTACGATGGGCTGCTGATGTGGATCATTTATACGTTTATGGACTACCCGCTCGAAAAGGTGACACTCGCTCTTGTTTCGCTTAATCCGGTTGATTTGGCACGCATCCTCATGTTGCTTCAACTTGATATTTCAGCGCTGATGGGTTATACGGGCGCCTTTTATAAGGATTTTTTCGGCAGTAACCTCGGACTTATGTATTCTTCGCTGGTCCTACTGCTGTGGATAATTATTCCTGTTTGGGGAGCGTTGCGTATTTTTATCCGAAAGGATTTATAATTATGCAGCCCCGAATTCTCCCGCTTTTTACCCTTGTTTTCTTTACCTGTTCAACAAATGAACAATCCCTCCGGGTTGAAGCGGTGCCTTCACCGGCCGGAAGCAACACAGGCGAGCCGTATTTATTTACCGGTCCTGCGGGTGATGTATTCCTTTCCTGGATAGAAACCCAAGACACGGTTCACCGGCTTAACTACTCTAGGTGGAGCGTGCAGCAATGGCACGAGCCGGTTACCATTGCCAGCGGCAGCAACTGGTTCGTAAACTGGGCTGATTATCCGATGATGGTATACAACGGGCGCAGAAAACTCATGGCCGCTTTTCTTGAAAAAAGCAGCGATGAAAAATTTTCATACGATATTAAAATAACAACTTCGACCAGTGACGATGCATGGAGTTTACCCCGTACTCTTCATAATGACGGAAAAATGGCCGAACATGGTTTTGTTTCGCTGGTCCCTTACGGAGAACAGGTATTTGTTTGCTGGCTTGACGGCCGGAATACCGTAAGGGATTCTACGCAAGAACATTCCGGGCATGACCATCCGGGTGAAATGACCCTTCGTGCGGCCGTGTTGAATGATGACGGCAGTAAAGCAGCAGAATGGGAACTCGACAACCGTACGTGCGATTGTTGCCAGACCACCGCTGCTGTAACTTCCAACGGACCGGTGGTGATTTACCGCGACCGGTCGGAAGAAGAAATTCGGGATATCTCTATCGTTCGGTGGGTAAAGGGTCAATGGACCGCCCCGCAACCCATATACTCCGACAACTGGCATATCAACGGATGCCCGGTAAACGGGCCGCGCTGTGAGGCGCTGGGCAATACGCTGGTGATTGCCTGGTTTACCATGGTAAATGACAAGGGAGAAGTAAAAGTGATATTCTCACCCAATGGAGGCGCTTCATTTGATGAGCCGATTCGGATAGATTCGGGTAATGCCATTGGCCGGGTGGATGTGGTGCTGTTAAACGAAAAAACGGCAGTGGTAAGTTGGGTTGAAGAAGCTGCAATTAGAATTCGTAAAATCTCATCAGATGGAAAACTAGAGAAGACCATTCGGGTGGCTGAGACGAGCGAGGCAAGGGCAGGTGGCTTTCCGCAACTTACCCGATTCGCTAATGGAGTTATTATGGCCTGGACGGATGAAGCGACAAAAACGATTAAAACCGCAAGCATTACATGGTGAGGGACACCCGCACCGATATTGTTACCCGCACCCACGTAGAGGAATTGGTAAATTCCTTTTATGATAAAGTGAAACGTGACGACTTACTGGCCCCTGTTTTTGCGCAGGTAAACTGGCCGCAACACCTCCCTGTTATGTATAACTTCTGGTCATCGGTATTACTGGGCGGCCAATCATACCAGGGTAACCCCTTTGCCAGGCACGTTCATCTTCAAATTAACCGGCAGCATTTTAACCGGTGGCTTGCCCTGTTCAACGAAACGGTTGACGAGCGCTTTACCGGTTTTAATGCCAATGAAGCCAAAAACCGGGCACATACCATTGCGCAGTTGTTTCAGTACAAAATGGGCTTGTAAAAGTCAGTCCGCTGGATGACCTAAATCATACCTCACCCAACATTACCTTTCCTACTTTTGAAAAGTAAACATTTTGCCACCTTTAGGTATAGAGGCATGCGCGGAGTTACCGGTATTTTTTTTCTCTCTCTTTACTTCATCGCCTTGTTGAGGCCGGTAGAGCCCCTCATTGAATACTTCCTGCGTTATGAATACTTTTCAAAAAAGTTATGCATAAACCTGAGCCGGCCGGAAATGAAGTGTAACGGCCAATGTGCATTAATGCAACGACTTAAAAAGGCAGCGGAAGAGAGCGGGTTTCCGGAGCTGCCGGTCGCGGCAGGTAACATCAGTTGGAAGGATTATCCCGTTGGGTTTGTGGTGTTATTCCATTTTTCAACTGAAACAACTAATTGTTCGAAACTTAATTGTACTGGTAACGATAGCGCGAACCTTCTTTCCGGTTATGCTGGTCAGCCCGACCATCCTCCTCGGGCATCAGTTTAGTTTTGTAATAATCTCTTATTTGCCTAAATGCAAAGTTGCATTTACGGCCAGTTACGCGCATCCCGTCTGAATGTTAATTAAACTAAACTGACTATGAAAAACTTTAAGTTATATTTTTTCTTTATTCTGTTCTCTTTGTTTGTTGTGTCCTGTTCGGAGGATGAAAAACCGTTTGACCCTACAGCCGGACTCGTTAAAATTACCGAAGGGGTAATTGAGGATGCTGAGGTAAAAGTAGAACTGTGGGCTAAAGAAGCGCTCTTTGCCGGTTACAACCCCGTGTTCTTTGCCTTGTATGATGTGAATACCAATGAGCGCATTACCGATGCGCACATTCACCTGCACCCGATGATGTACATGACCAGCGGCATGAATCATTCATGCCCTGTTGAAGAACCTGAAAGTGAAGAGGCAGTGAACGAGTTGTTTCCGGCAGCACTGGTGTTTGTTATGCCTACTTCCGACATGGGATACTGGAAATTGGAAGTTTCCGTTCACAACCACCTTAATAACCTTACCGGTGAAACCGATCTGGATATTGCCGTAGAGAACCCGCCAACACCCAGGATCAAATCATTCACCACGGCCTCTTCAGAGAAATATTTTATATCCTATATATTTCCTGAAATGCCTAAAGTAGGAATAAATGATTTTGTGGTGATGGCGCATGAGCGTGTTAGTGAAATGGAATGGTCTGCCGAAGAGGAGTTTACATTTGTGCTAACACCGGAGATGCCCAGCATGGGCCATGGGTCGCCAAATAATGTAAACCCAGTCCACCAGGCCAATGGCCATTATGCCGGCAAGGTAAACTTTACCATGACTGGTGAATGGCGGCTGAATTTGGAGATCCGTAAAGCAGGCGAGTTGTTACAAGAGATGTATTTTGATGTAACTATTGAGTAGTACCATAATGCGCTGCTTTTGGTTATCTGTATTCATCATGTCGAGATGCCCGGCTGGCCTGGCCCAGTCGGGCATAACCCCTACTGATTCGTTACCCCTGCGCATCCTGGAACCAGTTGTGATACAGTCGTTTGCCATGGAAGGCGACCGCCTGCAGGGATTTTACCGTACAACGCAATCTGCAACAACCGAAGATATTCTGTGTCACCTCCCATCGTTGTACCTCATTCGCAGAGGAGCCTATGGGCAGGAGCCTATAATCCGCGGATTATCGGCAGGACAGCTTACCCTGAGCATTGACGGCATGCGGATGTTTGGCGCCTGTACCGATAAAATGGATCCGGTTTCCATTTATATAGAGCCGCAAAATCTTGAGCAGGTTTCTGTTACCCCGGGAACTTTTGGCTCGGTGGCGGGCTCTTCTGTGGGTGGAATGGTGAATTTTCAGCTTGCACGGCCTGATTTTGGTAAACCGTTTCAATTGAAAGCAGGTACCTCTTATTTCACGGCATCGCAGGGTGTGGCGGCCTATACCATCGTAAATGGAAATCGTAAAAACAATGCCTTACGGTTAAGTTCAGTCTATCGCAAACACCAAAACTATACCGATGGGAACGGAGAAAAGATTCCCTACACGCAATACGAGAAATTCAACCTGGTGCTTTCCGGCACACACCTGCTGAAGCCTACCGACACCCTGCGTGCAGATGTGCTGACCGATTATGGATGGAACATCGGTTTTCCTGCTTTACCCATGGATGTGGGGTTTGCCAGCAACGCAACCCTTGGTATAACCTACAGCCGGGTGCGGGATCGCAGGTGGTTTCCTTTTCTGCGGGCAAAGGTCTATGTCAGTCGTATATACCACCTGATGGACGATACCCAACGGCCGGATGTAATAATGCACATGGACATGCCCGGCACAAGCACCACCGTTGGCTGGTTTACGGAAGGTGAATTGCGAAAACTGAAAAATCACCGGCTTACTTTCCGTGCTGACGGATATGCCAATTTTGCTTTGGCCGAAATGACCATGTACCCGGAAAATGAAACGCCCATGTACATGCAAACCTGGCCGCAGATGTGGCGCAGTGTATCCGGTATTTTTATCAACGATTCCTACCGGGTTAATCCGCGCACCCAGGTGAGCGCCAATTTTCGCTTGGACTGGGCCGGCACAAACATCAACGAAGGTTTTGGAATTGACCAGCTTCGGGTCTTCTACCCCGAACTGGAAAATTTCCAGCTGCAATTTCCTTTAAGCCTGAATTTAATGGTGGAACGGTACCTGAACCGCGACTTGCAGTTGTTGGTTCAGGCTGGCTACGGGCAACGGATACCCTCGATTAGCGAACATGCCGGATTTTATTTATTTAATCGCATGGATGGCTACGATTATATCGGCAATCCGTACCTGAAAACAGAGAAAAGCCTGTCGGGTAACCTCTCACTGAATTACCTGGGTCAATTTATAGAAGCCCAACTTACGGCATACCATCAGCATTTTACGGACTACATTTTTGCGCAAACCGATGCGGCCCTTTCGCCTATGACACCGGGTGCCTACGGAGTGCGCGTGTACCAGAACATACCCGGTGCTTATTTCAATGGATTTGAAACCCGGCTTAATTGGGAATTGCTCCGTACGGTTCATCTTCTCGATCAGATTAAATATGTATATGCCCGAACCACCGATCAGCAGCCGCTGCCGCTCATTCCACCGCTAACCCACCAGTTGTCGGTAAGATATGTAATGAAAAATTTCAGCATTCAAACCGATGTGGAGCAGAATATGTGGCAGAAGCGAATCAATCCTGAATTTGGCGAGGATGAAACCCCGGCTTTTACCTTAATGCATATTCGGTTTTCATACCAGTTAAAAAAGTGGCTCCTCCAGGGAGGTATTGAAAATCTGCTGGATAAGAAGTACCATGCCCACCTCGACTGGGGCAACGTTCCCCGGCCGGGAAGAAACATCTACTTAACGTTGGAAATAAAATTATAATCGTATCAGGTGCCATTTCCCAGGTAACGCAGTGCCTTGCTGATATCCTCGGGCACGTCAATACCGAGGGATTCACGGTGTGTTTCCATCACGGTAATAGAATACCCGTTTTCGAGCCAGCGCAACTGCTCCAACGATTCGGCTGCCTCCAATGGCGAAACCGGAAGTTGTGTGATGCGTTCAAGAATATCGCTGCGGTAAGCATACATGCCGATATGTTTGTAAAAAATTCCATGTGCCGGCCAGTCGGACTCTGGTTTGTTGCGCTGGTGGGGGATGGGCGACCGGCTGAAATAAAGGGCGCGGCCTTCTTTTGAAAAGACAACTTTCACCACATTCGGGTTAAAGAGGCTGTCTGCATCGGTAATGCGTTTGGCCAGGGTAGCGATTTCGGTATCCCCATTGAGTGCTCCGGCCAGCAAATCAATTTGCTCCGGCTCAATGAAGGGTTCATCACCCTGAATGTTGATTACATAATCGAATTTTTCTTTTTGAAGCGCCAAGGCTTCGTAGCACCGGTCGGTGCCACTGGGGTGCTTCTCGCTGGTCATCACTACATTTCCGCCAAACGCTTTAACATGGTCGTAAATAAGCAGGTTATCAGTAGCCACCACTACCCCGGTTATGCGCGAGGCTTTACCGACTTGCTCATAAACACGCTGAATCATCGACTTTCCCTTAATATCGGCCAGTGGTTTTCCGGGAAACCGCGTGGATGCATATCGTGCAGGGATGATGGCAAGGAGGGCACTCATTGGCTGGTTAACTTATTTAAGTTCTGATTTATCCGCAATGGTTTATGCAATTAAAATTTACAACGGGAAAACCGAGCGGAAGGCAGCAACCTGGTAACCTTGCCCCTCAATATTCTTGCGGGCCTCGCTTGTCGGGTTAGCCAACGGATTGGTATGGTTTAAGTGAATGAAGTGTATCTTGTTGCGTTCTGCAACAGGCAACTTATTAAAGAGTTTCATACTTTCAACAATAAAGGGGTGGGGTATTTCGCTGATGTTCCGGTTTTGAATTTCATGGGCATCGAAAAAGGTGGCATCAACAAAGGCATGGTCAACGGTTTTGATCAGGTTAACTATGCTTTTGTTCCATTTCTCCCATTTGTCGATGTCGGGAATAAACAGCACTTTTTTGGATGGCCCCTCAATCAGGTAACCGGCTGTTTCTGAAAATTCATCGCGGTGAGGAACAAGTAGTGGAGTGATGAAAAGGTTTTTGGTAAGATGAATTTTTTCTTCCGGGCTGAGTGGGTTCAGGATTATATTTTTCAAGGTTACAAGTTGGCTCCATGGCCCGTTTTTTTCCAGGTAATCTTTCATGCGGGGTAGCGCATAAACAGGTACTTCTTTGGCATTCAACCCTTCTTTTCCAAGAAACATCAGGCCGGCATAGTGGCCGATGTGGGCATGGGTAATAAAAATTCCGGTTGGGGCGGTATTTTCCATACCGGCATAGGCGTTCAGTATGTGGAGTTGCCTGGGCAGGTCGGGTGTGGCTTCCATCAGCCAGCGCTGGTTGGTTCCCGGATCAACAAGTCCCAGGGAGACCACCATGCGGGTTGGATCAGGATTAAGGAAAAGGTTTTTACAGCAATCTTTATTGCATCCAATATGGGGGGAGCCGCCATCCTGAAAGATTCCTAATACAATCAGTGAAGGTCCGTTATCGGATTTAATTTCTGGCTGCGTTAACGGGCTTTGTGTGGACTGGTAGCAACCGGTAAGCAGGAGTAAGGAAAGGAGTAGCCTCATGTAACTTTCTTCACCCGCAGCGATGTGGTTTCATCATCAAGCACTTCAATAGAGTCGCCCTTTTCAAGGTATTCACCGCGCGTGTAGGCATCGTAAAGTTGGCCGTCAATCATCACCTTGCCACCGGGCCGTAACACGGTATAGGCTGTTCCTTTTTTTCCTTTCAGCGATTCGGTGGCCGGCTTAACCACATAACCTTCCGAGGGGTCCTGGGTTTCCACGAGGGCAATGCGTTTAAAAAACCGGGTATGGGATAACCGGGCTCCGCCAACAAATAATAGCACCACCCCGCCAAGTATTCCGCCAAAGGCTGCGGCTACGGCATACAGAATTTCATTAGCCGGAACAAATTCAAAATCGAAGGCATCGTTGTTCACCATAATCAGGATAAGCGACCCTACGGTAAGCGTAATGCCAGTAATACCAGCAATGCCAAAACCCGGTAAGACAAAAATTTCAACGGCTATCAGCCCCAACCCCAGAAAGAGGGCAATGATCTCCCAGTTTGCGGCAAGGCCGTTTAAATAGTAAGGTACCAGGTAAAGCACCAGGGCCACAATGGCTGCAACCAGCGGAAAGCCTACGCCCGGTGTTTGCAGTTCAAAATATATACCACCAATGATGATCAGGCCAACAATACCTGCCAGTATCAAACCTATTAT